>NZ_JCBDGX010000109.1:0-13246 GCF_059834345.1 Vibrio sp. R11-SG3-ISO3-SZ | reverse complement strand
AGCCACTGAACATCGTTGGTGGTGATGCAACGAGTCCTACGGGGCATGTCGGTCACACTATGCGTTTCAATAATGATGGTACGCTAGCCAGTTTAAACAATGGGCAGAATATCGTCTCCGAACCTTTGGGGGCGGGTGCTAACCCGATTGACTTGAACGGTGCAGACATCAACCAAACATTGTCGTTTGGCCTTGATAGTGCCACTCAGTTTGCGGCTCCGTTTGAATTGACCAAGTTTGACGAAGATGGTGCAACTACTGGCTTCTTGACTAAGGTTGACTTTGATGAAAACGGTAGTGTCCTTGGCACATACTCTAACGGTGAGAATATCACCTTGGGACGTGTCGCGTTGGTTCGAGTAGCCAATGAACAAGGCCTAGATAAGAAGGGTGGAACTCAATGGGATGCCACTCAAAACTCTGGCGCCAAAGTATGGGGAGAATCGAACAAAGGCTCATTTGGTACAATCAATAGTGGTGTGCTTGAACAGTCCAACATTGATATGACTCAAGAGCTGGTGGATCTGATTTCAGCCCAGCGCAACTTCCAAGCGAACTCACGTTCACTTGAAGTGCACAACCAAACTCAACAAAATATCCTTCAGATTCGTTAATCGAATCACACGCAATCTTCTGAATAGCAAACTAACGGCAATCGTTGGTTTGCTATTGTTGCCTCTAGCGGCAATTGCCGCTCCAATCTTATTCTATATTGCCATTTCTCTTTTCAACTGATTGATAATATTTGCTTATTTTTATTGGCACGCCAATTGCTTTAAATGATCTAAATTGTGATTGTTGGAGCAAATTATGGATCGTGCACTGTTTCTCGCTATGAGCGGAGCAAAGCAAAATATGCAAGCGATGCAGCTAAGAGCGAATAACCTGGCAAACGTCAGTACCACGGGGTTCCGTGCTGATTTGGCGCAAGCCCGCTCAATGCAAGCATACGGCGACGGTTTGCCAAGCCGCGTGTTTAGCATGACAGAGCGACCTGGCCATAATTTTCAGCAAGGCAGTGTGATTACCACTGGGCGAGATCTCGATGTCACTATTGAAGGTCAAGGTTGGATTGCCGTTATGGACAAGACGGGCAAAGAAGGCCTGACCCGAAACGGTAACCTCAATATTGACGTCAATGGCTTGCTTACCAATGGTAATGGCAACTTGGTTTTGGGCGAGACAGGCGCACCGATCACCCTACCGATTCCGTTGAGCAAAGTGGAAATCGGTACTGATGGGACGATTTCTGTTGTGCCACAAGGCGCCCCAGCGGATGCGATCGAAATCGTTGATCGCATCAAACTGACACGCAACGACAACCAATCACTGTACAAAGATGTCAATGGCCTCTTCCGCGCTAAAGATCCCAATGCAGCTTACGAGGCGGATGCCGGCGTAAAACTGCTCAAAGGCGCGTTAGAGGGCAGCAACGTGAATGCCATCGGTGAGATGACCAGCTTGATTGATCTTCAACGACAATTCGAAATGCAGGTCAAGATGATGAGCACAGCAGAAGACATGGACAAAGCGTCTGATTCTCTGCTTCGTATGAGCTAAGACAGTTTCTAGGAGAGAATTATGCAACCGGCATTATGGGTAAGTAAGACGGGCTTAGATGCTCAGCAAACCAATATTTCGACCATTTCTAACAACTTGGCTAACGCCTCGACGGTGGGTTTTAAGAAAAGCCGTCCTGTGTTTGAAGATTTGTTCTATCAAAATATCAACCAGCCGGGTGGTCAATCTTCGCAAAATACCGAATTGCCAAGTGGTTTAATGCTCGGCGCGGGTTCTAAGGTCGTGGCAACTCAGAAGGTACATACCCAAGGGAATACGCAAACGACCAACAACAGCCTCGATATGATGATCGAAGGCGACGGTTTTTTCCAAATATTGATGCCGGATGGCAACATCGGTTACACGCGCAATGGTCAGTTCACAGTCAACAGTGAAGGTGTGATTGTCACGTCTGGTTCGGGGTATTCCTTAGAGCCTGAAATCACGATTCCAGACGACGCCATCAGCATTACTGTTGGTACGGATGGGGAAGTCTCTGTGCGCGTGAGAGGTCAGCAAGATAACCAAGTTCTGGGGCAAATTACTACGGTTGATTTTATCAACCCTGGTGGTCTTGAGCCTATTGGTCAAAACCTCTACTTGCCAACCGGTGCCAGTGGTGACCCTCAAGAAGGCGTACCGGGTTTTGACGGGTTTGGTGAAGTGCGTCAATCGATGCTAGAGACCTCAAACGTGAACGTGACGGAAGAGCTAGTCAACATGATTGAAGCGCAGCGCGTGTACGAAATGAACTCAAAAGTTATCTCTGCCGTCGATAAGATGATGAGCTTCGTAAACCAACAGCTATAACTGAATGAGTAAGGGGATTGTGATGATGCGAGTCATTAGTGTAACACTGATAGCACTGCTCTCAGGCTGTACCATGCTGGATATGCCAATCGAGACACCGGATGTGGTTCAAGGTACAACTACCGTTGATGCTGTAGAAGGAGATAAATCTTCCGATGATAGCTCTGGGATTGTTGATACTCTGCGAGGACGCACCGACCCCGTCGCTGGCGATCCTGCTTGGGCCCCCATTCATCCTAAGCATGAGCCGGAGCACTACGCGGCGGCAACCGGTTCGTTGTTTAATACCGGGAAAATGACCGTCAGTTTGTACGACGACTCTAAACCGAGAGGCATCGGTGACATCATCACCGTCACTTTGGATGAAAGTACCAAAGCGGCGAAAAGCTCAGACGCTGATCTGTCAAAAAATAATGATGCGTCGATGGATCCGCTGGAAGTGGGTGGTCAGCAGTTGACCATTGGTGACTACAATTTTTCATATAACTTAAGCAATGATAATTCGTTCAGTGGCAGCGCGGCGGCGAACCAAAGTAACAGCATTTCAGGCTCGATTTCGGTCGAAGTGATTGAAGTTCTGGCGAACGGAAATTTGGTGATTCGCGGTGAAAAGTGGTTGACCCTCAACACGGGAGACGAATACATCCGCTTAAGCGGCACCATCCGTCCGGATGACATCGACTACGACAATACCATCGCGTCAACGCGCATTTCAAATGCCCGAATCCAGTACTCTGGTACGGGAACGCAACAAGATATGCAAGAGCCTGGATTCTTGGCACGATTTTTTAATGTCGCTCTTTAATCCCGTTTGATGTCGATGTTTTGGCATTGCGTTAGAGAAAAAGGTGTCCCCATGAAAACGTTGTTTGTCTTCCTAATTAGCTCGCTGCTTGTTGTAACACAAGCTCAGGCTGCGCGTATTAAAGACGTGGCTCAAATTGCCGGTGTTCGTAGTAACCAACTTGTCGGGTACGGATTGGTCACAGGTTTGCCGGGCACAGGAGAGTCGACACCCTTTACCGATCAAAGCTTTAACGCCATGCTGCAAAACTTTGGCATTCAATTGCCGCCCGGCACTAAGCCAAAGACCAAAAACGTTGCCGCTGTGATTGTGACGGCTGAGTTGCCGCCCTTTTCTAAGCAAGGCCAGACGGTAGATGTGACGGTTTCCTCAATAGGCTCGGCGAAAAGCTTGCGTGGCGGTACACTGATGCAGACCATGCTCAAAGGTCTAGATGGGCAAGTGTATGCGGTGGCGCAAGGCAATTTGGTGGTGAGTGGTTTTAGTGCGACTGGCGCTGATGGTTCTAAAATTGTCGGCAACAACCCGACAGCAGGTATGATTTCTAGTGGAGCCATCGTTGAGCGAGAAATCCCATCGCCGTTTAGTCGCGGTGATTACATCACGTTTAACTTGCTTGAATCTGATTTCACCACTGCTCAGCGTATGGCGGATGCCGTTAATAACTTCCTGGGTCCTCAGATGGCCTCAGCGGTGGATGCCACATCAGTGAAAGTGCGAGCGCCTCGCGATGTCACTCAGCGTGTGGCCTTCTTATCAGCGATTGAAAACCTCGAATTTAACCCCGCCGACGGTGCAGCGAAGATCATTGTTAACTCACGTACAGGGACGATCGTTGTCGGCCAGCACGTGCGCTTAAAGCCGGCTGCCGTCACTCATGGTGGCATGACAGTGGCAATCAAAGAAAATCTCAACGTGAGTCAACCGAATGCGTTTGGTGGTGGTGAGACGGTTGTCGTCCCCGACAGCGATATCGAAGTCGCCGAAGAACAAGGCAAGATGTTTAAGTTTGAGCCTGGATTGACTCTAGACGATCTGGTTCGTGCAGTGAATGAAGTCGGCGCGGCGCCGTCTGATCTGATGGCAATCTTGCAAGCGCTGAAACAAGCGGGCGCGATTGAAGGTCAGCTGATCATCATTTAACGGGGGCAATATGATCAATAACGGAAATGACATCGGTTTTATTCATGATATCGCCAACCTAGACTCACTGCGCCGTAAAGCGGTCAATGGTGAGGAAGGGGCAGAGCAAGAAGCGCTCAACGCCGCCGCCAAACAGTTTGAAGCGATTTTTACCTCTATGCTGTTCAAATCGATGCGTGATGCCAATTCAACCTTTGAATCCGGCTTGATGGACAGCCAGAACCAACAGTTCTATCGTCAGATGATGGATGATCAGATGGCGAGTGAATTGAGTGCCTCTGGCTCACTCGGTCTTGCCGACATGATTGTGGCACAGCTTTCCACAGGCCAAGTGGACAATGAAACCGCGAACAACCGCAACCCTGATTTTGAAGCCATGATGGACAAAGTCTCTCGTATTCGTGAAGAGCGTGCCAATGCGCCTGCTGAAATGCGAGTTATTGGAGAGGAACAAGCGAGCACATTCGACTCTCCAGAATCGTTTGTGGCGTCAATGTCGCCTTATGCGGAAAAGGCCGCTCAGGCACTCGGCGTGGACTCATCATTGCTACTTGCCCAAGCGGCGCTCGAAACCGGCTGGGGCCAAAAAGTCATCAACAATTCGCGTGGTAGCAGTAACAACCTCTTCAATATCAAAGCGGACCGCAGCTGGGCAGGCAATAAGATGTCCACTCAAACTCTTGAATATCATCAGGGGGTGCCAGTACAAGAGCGAGCAGCATTCCGTTCTTACGCTAACTTTGAAGAGAGTTTTAACGACTATGTGCGCTTCCTCAATCAAAACCCTCGCTATACCACAGCGCTCAAGCACAATGGCGATGATGAGGCGTTTATTCGCGGCATTCATGATGCCGGTTATGCCACAGACCCCGATTACGCGGATAAAGTGCTGAGTGTCAAACGACGTATTGATAGCATGTAATGGCTTGACCGATAGGGTCTCTCAGTAGACCCTATCACCTCCCACCTCCCACCTCCCACCTCCCACCTCCCACCTCCCACCTCCCACCACCCCTAATCCAATCAATCTTATCCCATACACTCTCGAAAACTAACCCTGGCACACATATTGCTATTTAAGTCCATAGGCAATCAGTAAACACTGATAAATAAAGGTTTCTTGGGGGCAATATGGCGTCTGATCTTCTGAATCTTGGTTCGCAAAGCGTACTGACGGCTCAGAGACAATTGAACACCACAGGGCACAACATCTCGAACGTGAATACCGAGGGTTATAGCCGTCAGTCGGTGATACAAGGCACAAACATGCCGCGTCAATATGGCGGGGAAACCTACGGTATGGGCGTGCATGTGGAAAAAGTTCGCCGCTCATGGGATCAATTTGCCGTTAATGAACTCAATGTCTCGACCACCAATTACGCGCACAAAGTCGACGATGAAGCGAACTTAGAAATGCTGTCAAACATGCTCTCCTCAGTTGCCTCGAAAAAAATCCCAGAAAATCTCAATGAGTGGTTTGATGCGGTGAAGTCGCTTGCCGACAGCCCCAATGATGTCGGGGCACGTAAAGTGGTGCTCGAAAAAGCCAATTTGATCACCCAAAACCTCAATGATTTCCATGAGACCATTCGCCGTCAGTCGGATGTGACCAACAAAAAACTCGATCTCGGTGTCGAGCGAATGAATCAACTGGCGCTTGAAATACGCGATTTGCATCGTTTGATGATGAGAACGCCTGGGCCGCACAACGATTTGATGGACCAACACGAAAAGCTGGTGGCAGAACTGTCTGAATACACCAAAGTGACCGTGACTCCGCGCAAGAATGCGGAAGGGTTCAACATCCATATCGGTAACGGGCATACCTTAGTGTCAGGAACGGAAGCGAGTCGCTTAACCATGATCGATGGTTATCCAGATGTACATCAGCGCCGCTTAGCCATGATTGAGGGTAAAGGTATCAAAGCGATTACCACCAAAGATATTGATGGCAAAATGGGCGCTATGCTCACGATGCGTGATGACAAGATCCCACAACTGATGGATGAGCTTGGCAAACTCGCCACGTCGTTTTCTTATGAAGTGAATCGATTGCAATCTCAAGGTCTCGATCTTAGGGGGGAAATTGGTGGTCTGATTTTTACTGATGTCAATTCAGACATCATAGCCAAATCACGTGTGGTGACAGCCTCAAATTCTAATGCGGACTTAGCCGTGTATATTGAAGATACCACTCAGCTTGAAGGTGGCGAGTATTCGCTTCAGTATCACGACGGTGATTACATCATTACTCGCCCATCCGGTGAGCAGTTTGCCGTACCTCAAGTAGGTAATGCACTGCAAATTGATGGCTTACGTATTGAAATCAATCAAGATTTATCGCCGGGCGAACGCGTATTGATTCGTCCGACCCGCAGTGGCGCTGCGCAAATGAAAATGGCCACCAATGATCCGACCGCGATCGCCGCGCAGAGTTATGAAGCTTCGACCACTTTCGCGCAAGGTAAAGCGAAATTCAATATCGAAGAAGTAGGGGATTTGCGCGAGTTTGAAGTGGTGGTATCGCCGGATGGGAAGCAGTTTGCCGTCACGGACACAAAAGGCAAAATTCTCTTGCCGCCCCAAGATTACCCACCGTTTGGTCCTGTCGAGGTTCAAGGTACGATTTTTGAACTAACCGATGGGGCATTGCCGAACGATAAATTTACGGCAAACCTTGTCCCTTCCGAGGGGGACAACGGCAACTTGCTCAAAATGCAAAACATCCAAACCGAGAAAAAGCTCAATGATGGTGAGTCGACCATTCTCGATATCTATCACAACCTCAACACCAACGTCGGGTTACAGATGTCTACCGCATCACGCTTAACCGATGTTTCAAGGTTAGAGAAAGAGGCGGCACAAGAGCGTGTAGCGTCTATCTCCGGAGTGAACTTGGATGAGGAAGCCGCCAACATGATGAAGTTTCAGCAAGCGTACATGGCGTCTTCACGCATCATGCAAGCGGCAAACGACACCTTTAACACGATTTTGGCATTGCGATAGGAGGCGTAAATGATCAACCGTATTTCCAGCTTCCATAATTATCAGTCGGTGCAAAACGATCTGCGTCGTCAAGAAGCAAAAGTCCATCATAACCAAGCGCAGCTCGCTTCAGGTAAGAAGTTGATGCGCGCCAGTGATGATCCGTTGGCCACGCACTACATCCAGAATATTGGTCAGCAGAAAGAGCAATTGCGCCAATACACCGATGCCATCGTGCTGACGCGGAATCGCCTTGAGCATCACGAAGTGATTATTTCTAACGCAGAAGAGTACGCCGATGAAGCAAAGCGAACCGTGATGGAAATGATCAACGGTGCGTTGTCCCCTGAAGACCGCATCGCGAAGCGTCGAGAGCTTGAGGAAATCAGCAATAACTTCCTTAACTTGGTAAATGTACAAGATGAATCAGGCAACTACATTTTTGCCGGGACTAAGCCGAAAAACCAACCCTTCTTTCGAGATAAAGATGGCACTGTGGTGTACGCAGGCGATGACTACCAACGCAAGATGAAAATCTCCAACACGCTTGAAATGCCGATCAACGATCCAGGTAGCAAGCTGTTTATGGAAATAGATAACCCATTCGGTGATTACTCGCCGGACTACAACCTGGGTGATACCTCTGAGTTGCTGCTTGAGCGCGCGACCAACTTTAATCCTGATGATGACTCGAGCTATAAGGTCACGTTTGTTGATATGCCCGGTGGTAAATATGGCTATCAACTCGAGCGCGACGGCAGTGTGGTTCAGGCCGATACCTTTGATCCGGCGAAAGGAATCAAGTACGAGGAGTTGACGATCCAGGTAAAAGGCCAAATCGAGAAGGGCGATGAAATCACGCTTGAGCCGCGCAAAAGCTACAGCATTTTCGATACCTTTCAGGAAGCCATGGCTTTGTCACAAGGGTCTGTGTCAGATACGTCCAATACCGCACGTTTGCATCGAATGACTCAAGAATTCCATTCGGCGTTTATTCATCTCAATAAAGCGCGCACGGATGTGGGGGCAAGATTGAGCACGCTCGATATTCAAGAAGAGCAGCATGAAGATTTTAAGATGACGCTCGCCAAATCGAAAAGTAACTTTGAAGATTTGGATTACTCGGAAGCGATCATCGAATTTAACGAAAATACGCGTGCGTTGCAGGCTTCGCAGCAAGCGTTCGGAAAAACAAAAGACTTAACCCTGTTTAACTATCTCTAAAGGGATCTTTATCGTCCAAGTTGACGCTTAACACTCTCGGTGATTGGGTTGTCTGACTCAAGTTCAGGATAACCAATGGGTACGCTCCATGCCTTATGTGCTAAGCCTTAAGCGCCGAGCAAAACCCGTTAGCCTGTCTATCGGCAAACCTTGCCACCGAGCGGCAATCATCGAGTGCCGCCCACAAGCGAGCAGATAGTAACTAAGCGCAACTCGATGAAGGTGATGTTCATAACCTATTGATAGTTATTTGAAATAAATTGATTTGGCTATTTTTTGTTAAGTTGGCATACAACTTGAATTAGTAAAATCAGAGTAGAAATTTTTAAGCCGGCTACTGCCTGCTTAGCAAGTCATACACGGTCAGTGCTTCCAAATGAGATTAAGCTGGCCGCTTCGCAAGAACTTGCGACTCACTAGGAGAGCAAACTATGACCATTACAGTCAACACTAACGTGTCAGCAATGACCGCTCAGCGTTACCTGAATAAAGCGACTGGCGATTTGAATACGTCGATGGAACGCCTATCTTCAGGACAAAAAATCAACAGTGCGAAAGACGATGCAGCAGGTCTGCAAATTTCAAACCGTCTAACCGCTCAGTCTCGTGGTTTAGATGTCGCGATGCGTAACGCCAACGACGGTATCTCGATTGCACAAACCGCAGAGGGGGCGATGAACGAGTCGACCTCGATTCTGCAACGTATGCGTGATCTATCACTACAATCTGCGAACGGCACCAACTCCGCTTCAGAGCGTCAAGCCCTGAACGAAGAAGTGTCTGCGCTGCAAGATGAGCTTAACCGTATTGCAGAAACCACCTCTTTTGGGGGGCGTAAGTTGCTCAACGGATCATTTGGTGAAGCGTCATTCCAGATCGGTGCCAGCTCGGGTGAAGCGATTATCATGGGATTGACCAGCATTCGTGCCGATGATTTCCGTATGGGAGGCCAGTCGTTCATCTCGGATGCCGAGAAGGGTAAAGACAAGGACTGGGGCGTACCTGCCACCGCACGAGATCTAAAATTTGAATTCACCACCAAAGATGGCGAAGCGGTGACGCTCGATATCCTCGCGAAAGAAGGGGATGACATCGAAGAGCTAGCGACGTACATCAACGGTCAAACAGACAAACTGAAAGCTTCAGTCGATCAAGATGGCAGACTGCAAATCTTTGCCGCTGAGCCTAACTTGGAAGGCAATATGAATATCTCTGGTGGCTTAGCGACCGAGATTGGCCTCAACGGTGGTCCTGGTGTTCAGACAACAGTACAAAGTATTGATGTAAATACTGTGGGTGGCGCGCAAAACGCGGTCGGCATCTTGGATGCGGCGTTACGCTACGTAGATTCTCAGCGTGCCGATCTGGGTGCGAAGCAGAACCGACTCAGCCACAGTATTAATAACTTGGCCAACATCCAAGAAAATGTTGAAGCGTCGAACAGCCGAATCCGCGATACGGATTTTGCCAAAGAGACGACGGCAATGACCAAAGCACAAATTCTGCAGCAGGCGGGGACATCGATTCTCGCTCAAGCAAAACAGTTGCCAAACTCTGCGATGTCACTATTGCAGTAGTTGCGAATATCTTCATTAGCGCAGACCCAGACGTGGGGCTTTTGAAGGCATTCAGGCAAACATGGGTGATTGGATAAGCAGAGTTCTCTCTCAAACCTGCTCTGCTTAACCGCTTTACCTGTGTCTTGGTTGCCAGCCCGGAATCATTTCTCTCGATCTCCAAAGGCACTGGTGACCTCTATAGCCCCGGTTCTCTCAAAGGAAAAGGGGCTTTTCTTTTATCTCCAGATTTCTCTTTCTTCAATCAATCTCATTTCTTTCGCACTGATGTCTTAAGTGCACCCGATCGGTCAATAGTCACAAAACTTTAATGATATTTTCTCGAACTCTGAGATTGCTCAAATTCTATCGATTTTTGCTATGCAACGAGGAGGATTTATCAAAATGCTCTAAAGATAATCAAGTTGGCGTCGCTATAAGGGTACTTTGAGAGAACTAATTGGTTTACCGAGACGTCGGAAACCTTTGGACCTCCGCTCTACGGAAATCAATAGGAGACACCATTATGGCGGTTAATGTAAATACCAACGTTTCGGCAATGACAGCTCAGCGCTACTTGAACTCAGCAACATCAGCGCAGCAAGCATCAATGGAAAAATTGTCGTCTGGTTTCAAAATCAATAGTGCGAAAGATGATGCAGCAGGTCTGCAAATCTCGAACCGTTTGAATGTCCAAAGTCGTGGCCTAGACGTCGCGGTACGAAATGCGAACGACGGCATTTCGATGGCGCAAACAGCGGAAGGCGCGATGAATGAAACCACCAATATCCTGCAACGTATGCGTGACCTCTCGCTACAATCGGCGAACGGCTCGAACTCTAAGTCTGAGCGTGTGGCGATTCAAGAAGAGATCACCGCGTTGAACGATGAATTGAATCGTATCGCTGAGACCACCTCGTTTGGTGGCAACAAGCTACTTAACGGTACGTTCGCCACCAAATCGTTCCAGATCGGTGCGGACAATGGTGAAGCGGTTATGTTGACGATGAACAACATGCGCAGCGACAATGCTCTGATGGGCGGTAACAGCTACGTCGCAGCCAACGGTCAAGATAAAGACTGGGCAGTGCAAGCGGGGGCCAATGACTTGACCATCAACGTCACGGATAAGTTTGGCGGCGTGCAAGACATCACCATCACCGCAAAAGAGGGGGATGATATTGAGCAGCTGGCCACTTACATCAACGGTCAAACGGACATGGTGAAAGCGTCGGTTAACGAAGATGGTCAACTTCAGTTGTTCACCGATAACAACACAGTAGAAGGCACGGCGACCTTTGGAGGCAGTCTAGCCGGTGAACTGAGCATTGGCCCAGCTAAAGCGGTCACCGTTGATACCATTGACGTTCGCACCGTCGGTGGCGCTCAAGAGTCTGTTGCCATCGTCGATGCTGCGCTTAAGTTTGTTGATAGTCACCGAGCGGAATTGGGTGCATTCCAAAACCGATTCAATCACGCGATCAATAACCTAGACAACATTAATGAGAATGTTAACGCGTCGAAGAGCCGCATCAAAGATACGGACTTCGCCAAAGAAACCACCGCATTGACTAAGTCTCAGATCTTGTCTCAAGCGTCAAGCTCTGTACTTGCTCAGGCAAAGCAAGCGCCCAACTCAGCGTTGGGGCTTTTAGGCTAAGAAAGTGATTTCTAGCATCTAAAAAGTCATGACTTAATGTTAAATCCAGCCTAAGGGCTGGATTTTTTTGTGCAGAAGAGATGCGAACAAGGCAACTGGGCTGAAACGAGAAAACCCAGCCAAAGGCTGGGTTTTAATATGGCAGGTCTACCTGGATTCGAACCAGGGAATGGCGGCATCAAAAGCCGCTGCCTTACCGCTTGGCGATAGACCTGCAGATGATAGCGATGCTATCGAATAATGGTGCGGAAGGAGAGACTTGAACTCTCACACCTTGCGGCGCCAGAACCTAAATCTGGTGCGTCTACCAATTCCGCCACTTCCGCATTATTCTGTCTAGAGTTAGCTCTAGAGGTTTCCAGTCATGTATCATCACTAGAAACAAAATGTAATGGTGGCTACGACGGGATTCGAACCTGTGACCCCATCATTATGAGTGATGTGCTCTAACCAGCTGAGCTACGTAGCCAAACCTGAATTAAGTATGGTGCGGAAGGAGAGACTTGAACTCTCACACCTTGCGGCGCCAGAACCTAAATCTGGTGCGTCTACCAATTCCGCCACTTCCGCATACTTAATGTTGCCTAGAAGGTCTTTCTAGACGATTGCAATGAGAAAACTCACCACAAGAAATAATGGCAGGTCTACCTGGATTCGAACCAGGGAATGGCGGCATCAAAAGCCGCTGCCTTACCGCTTGGCGATAGACCTGCAGGTGATAGCGATGCTATCGAATGATGGTGCGGAAGGAGAGACTTGAACTCTCACACCTTGCGGCGCCAGAACCTAAATCTGGTGCGTCTACCAATTCCGCCACTTCCGCGAATCATAGTGCTCAACTTATCAAACAAGGAGTAAGTTCAGCGGTTTTCAGTCTGGCGAGACTAAAAACAAAATATGGCAGGGCTACCTGGATTCGAACCAGGGAATGGCGGCATCAAAAGCCGCTGCCTTACCGCTTGGCGATAGCCCTACAAGATTCTAATGAATCTGAATAATGGTGCGGAAAGAGAGACTTGAACTCTCACACCTTGCGGCGCCAGAACCTAAATCTGGTGCGTCTACCAATTCCGCCATTTCCGCATAATCAAGTTCAGAGTTGTTTATCAAGATGGTGCGGAAGGAGAGACTTGAACTCTCACACCTTGCGGCGCCAGAACCTAAATCTGGTGCGTCTACCAATTCCGCCACTTCCGCGTCTTGAACTCTGTACACAACTGATCAATTGGTAAAAATCAGTGGTGTTAATTTAATGGTGGCTACGACGGGATTCGAACCTGTGACCCCATCATTATGAGTGATGTGCTCTAACCAGCTGAGCTACGTAGCCACTCGTGAGCGAGACAATATAAACCCTCACGCTCTGATAGACAAGCCCTTTATAATAAAAGGCTCAGCTATGTAAAAATGGCAGGTCTACCTGGATTCGAACCAGGGAATGGCGGCATCAAAAGCCGCTGCCTTACCGCTTGGCGATAGACCTGCAGATGATAGCGATGCTAT
>NZ_JCBDGX010000108.1:0-8100 GCF_059834345.1 Vibrio sp. R11-SG3-ISO3-SZ | reverse complement strand
CAGCTTCTTATCGATGGCCGCTAGGCAAAGCTCAACCAAGTCAGATTCCATACGCATCATGATAGGTTGCGTTTCTGGGTCACCAAATCGGCAGTTGTACTCGATCACTTTGGGCGTGCCGTCGCTATCGATCATTAGACCTGCGTAAAGGAAACCTGTGTATGGGTGACCTTCTGCTGCCATGCCGCGTACGGTAGGGTAAATCACTTCATCCATAATGCGGTTGTGGATCTCAGGCGTGACCACAGGTGCGGGTGAGTACGCGCCCATACCACCTGTGTTTGGGCCGGTGTCTTTATCGCCAACACGTTTGTGGTCTTGGCTGGTGGCCATTGGCAGGACGTTCTCGCCATCGACCATCACGATAAAGCTCGCTTCTTCACCGTCAAGGAACTCTTCGATCACCACGCGGCTGCCTGCTTCGCCAAACGCGTTGCCTGCGAGCATGTCTTTGATGGCGTCTTCCGCTTCTTCCAGTGTCATCGCAACGATCACACCTTTGCCTGCCGCTAGGCCGTCAGCCTTAACCACAATCGGTGCGCCTTGTTCACGGACGTAGGCAAGCGCAGGCTCGATGTCAGTGAAGTTCGCGTAGGCGCCCGTTGGGATAGCGTGACGCGCGAGGAAGTCCTTCGTGAATGCTTTAGAGCCTTCAAGCTGAGCCGCCGCTTCTGTTGGGCCAAAGATAGGCAGACCCGCTGCGCGAAAGGCATCCACCACACCGATAACAAGCGGTGCTTCAGGACCAACGATAGTAAGCTCAATCGCTTTCTCTTTGGCAAATGCCACGAGCGCTTCGATGTCTTCCACGCCGATGTTGACGTTTTCCAGTTTTGGCTCAAGCGCTGTACCCGCATTACCCGGTGCAACGAAAACCGTCTCTACTTTAGGGTTTTGCGCGGCCTTCCAGCCCAGTGCGTGCTCACGACCGCCCGCACCGATGATTAGAACATTCATTTAATAATCCTTTCAAAAGTTGGATTACTCTAAGCAGTGGGTGTGGTAGCAAGGCAGTGCTTGAATTCATCCCCGGGAGCATAGCCTAGCTATGTGACCGGGGTGAATGAAAGCGCTAACGCCGCTACCGCGCCCAATGCGACGAGTAATTAGTGACGGAAGTGGCGCATGCCTGTGAATATCATCGCCATACCATGCTCATCGGCCGCAGCGATCACTTCGTCATCACGCATTGAGCCACCTGGCTGAATTACACACTTGATACCCGCTTCTGCTGCCGCATCGATACCGTCGCGGAATGGGAAGAAGGCATCAGAGGCCATGACGCAGCCTTCAACCTGTAGACCTTCGTCAGCGGCTTTGATGCCAGCGATTTTCGCCGAGTAAACACGGCTCATTTGGCCAGCGCCTACACCAACAGTCATGTCGCCTTTTGAGTAAACAATCGCGTTCGATTTCACGTATTTCGCGACTTTCCAGCAGAATAGTGC
The DNA here is from genome assembly GCF_059834345.1 of Vibrio sp. R11-SG3-ISO3-SZ. Taxonomy (NCBI): domain Bacteria; kingdom Pseudomonadati; phylum Pseudomonadota; class Gammaproteobacteria; order Vibrionales; family Vibrionaceae; genus Vibrio; species Vibrio sp. R11-SG3-ISO3-SZ. The sequence continues at coordinate 6,652 of NZ_JCBDGX010000108.1, read as the reverse complement.
GTCTTTCAGCTCTTCTTCTGTAGGTTGACGCTTAGAAACCACTTTCAGGTCAGACATATCGACCATACCTTGGTCACGGTCTTGAACAAGCAGGCCACCGTTAACGCGTTTGAGGTCAAAGCCTGTGGTCTTAGTTGTCCACTCGCCACACTCAAGCAGACGAACGTTCTTTTTCGCTGCCACGATGTCGATCGCTTCTGCAGACACAGAAGGTGCGATGATCACCTCAACAAATTGACGTTCAGTGATCGCCGTTGCCGTTTTTGCATCGAGCTCGCGGTTGAAGGCGATAATGCCGCCAAACGCAGAGGTTGGGTCTGTTTTGAATGCACGGTCGTAAGCGTCTAGGATGTTGTCGCCCAGCGCAACGCCACATGGGTTCGCGTGCTTAACGATCACACACGCTGGCGCATCGAACTCTTTCACACACTCAAGCGCGGCGTCAGTGTCCGCGATGTTGTTGTAAGAGAGCGCTTTACCTTGGATTTGGCGCGCAGTAGACACAGACGCTTCTTCTGGGTTGGCTTCCACATAAAACGCCGCCGCTTGGTGGCTGTTTTCGCCGTAACGCATGTCTTGCTTTTTGATGAACTGCTGATTGAACGTGCGAGGGAATTTGCTCTCTTCGTCACCCTCTTTGTTCTCTCCATATGAAGGAACCATAGTGCCGAAGTAGTTCGCGATCATACCGTCGTAAGCTGCGGTGTGTTCGAATGCCGCGATAGCGAGGTCAAAACGCGTCTCTAGAGTGAGAGATTTCTCGTTCGCGTCCATTTCTGCAATAACGCGGTCGTAGTCGTGCGCGTTAACAACGATGGTCACGTCTTTGTGGTTTTTCGCCGCAGAGCGAACCATGGTTGGACCACCGATATCGATGTTTTCCACTGCGTCTTCGAGTGTGCAGCCTTCTTTGGCAACCGTTTGTGCAAACGGGTAGAGGTTCACCACCACCATATCGATTGGGTTGATGCCGTGCGTCGCCATCACGTCGTCATCTTGACCACGACGACCCAGTACGCCACCGTGAACTTTCGGGTGGAGCGTCTTAACGCGGCCATCCATCATTTCTGGGAAACCGGTGTAGTCAGACACTTCAGTGACCGCGATACCTTGCTCTGCCAATAGGCGAGCCGTACCACCAGTCGATAGAATATCAACACCACGGTCAGCGAGTGCTTGGGCAAACTCAACGATACCGGTTTTGTCTGAAACGCTTAACAGAGCGCGGCGAATAGGACGAGCGTTAGTCATGCTTCCATCTTCCTCAAATTCACGAAGTTCAATCAAATGAACGATTAACAATAGTCAGGGGTAATTTATGGCGCGTATTCTAACCAAGTTAGCGCTAAAAAGCTCGCGCAATCGTTTGGCATCGCAAAAAAATTCAAATTTATTGTTACTAGAGGGGGAGTGCCTAGTGGCGAGTTCCTAGTTCCTAGTTCCTAGAGGGGGAATGGGAGGAAGAGGGTTAGGAGGCGTAGAGGATTTTGGCGTTGGTTGCACCTGCTTTCATGTCAGGGAGACCATCGTGGTAGAGGGTGACTTGGTTGCGGCCGGTTTGTTTGGAGTAGTACATCGCTTTATCGGCTTGGATTAGCAGGTCTTTGCTTGAGGCGATGGAGGAGGTGACCTCCGAAATACCAATGCTGACGGTAGGATGAATGGCGTGGCCGTCCACTTGGCACTCGGTTGTCGAGATTGACTCCCGGATACGCTCTGCAACGTCGTACGCGTCAATCGCGTTGGTGTGGCTGAGCACGACACCGAACTCTTCACCGCCGAGACGCCCAAGATAATCGCTGCCTCGCACCACCTGTTTACAGATCTGCGCGACGTGTTTGATCACCTCATCGCCAGACAAATGACCGACTTGGTCGTTAATTTCTTTGAAGTGGTCGATGTCTATCATCAGACAAGCGAGCGGCACTTGCTGCTTTTGAGCTCGGAGCAAGGCGCTATCGAGGCCAGAGAAAAACGCGCGGCGATTGAGAATTTCCGTCAGCTCATCAGTCTCTGATAAGGTTTTTAGCTCTTGCTCTAACAGGTGCGTACGGGTGACATCGCGCACTGACCAAATCACTCGCGGGCCGTGGGCCGTGCTTTGCGGCACGTAGCGCAGGATCGCTTCAAACCAGTTTTCGCTCTCTGCACCCATCGACTCAATGCTATCAATCGGCATCATCAATAAGTCGGTCGGGGCGATGGCGTATTTGACCACTTTGTCGCGTTTGTGCTCAAACACTTCTTCTAAGTAGCTGAGCAGTTGATTGGCTTTGTTGGCGACCAAAACGTCGCTAAGGTGGAGGCCCGTATAGCGCTCGACATCAAACCCTGCGGCAAAGTGCGCGCCGCCAAAACTGTCGGTATAGTGACCTTGCTCATCAAGAATAAAGACGTGATCAGGCAACGAGCTTAGCACATAGCTCAGCCACTCTTCTCGGCTGTCTGTTGGCATGATCTATCTTCCTGATAATTGAGCAAAAACGTTATTTTAACGGATGAGACAGCCAGTGTAATCGCTCTAGGTCACACTTCGGGTCTAAGTTGTTGCTAAATTGTCAATCTAATTAGTGATTTGAATTACTGACTTTTCGCTCAATATCACAACGCGCTTGCAAATTGAGCTCAAATGCTCTCGCCCATTTCGATGCGATTTGATTGCTGAGGGCGTTGAGACACAGACGCAGGTTTCTTTCTTCGAGAGCAAGGGGGTGACTTTAATGCCATCAACACAGAAATGACTCACACTCAGATCGCTTTTAATCCCTGTGAGTCTGTATGGGTAGCTGCGATGTGTTCAAACTGCGTTTCAATGGCAATAAATGCATCAACCACTAGTGGGTCAAAGTGCGTTCCTGCTCCTTCAACAATAATCTCCCTTGCTTTTTGGTGAGAGAAAGCAGGTTTATAAACACGCTTAGAGATCAGTGCGTCATAGACATCAGCAACCGCCATCAATCGGCCAGAAAGTGGAATTTCCTCACCCACTAGTCGATTCGGATATCCACTCCCATCCCACTTCTCGTGATGGGTCAAAGCAATTTCTTTCGCAACAACCAAAAACGAGTTAGAGCCCAGTTGCTGTTCTGCAGCTGAGAGAGCATCCGCGCCAATTTGTGGATGGTTTTTCATTATATCAAACTCTTCATCTGTCAGTTTACCCGGCTTCAGTAAGATGCTGTCGGGAATACCGACTTTACCGACATCATGCAGCGGTGCTGATTTATGAAGGAGATCAATATAGTCAGGAGTCAAAGTGCTTGCCCAAGAAGGAGAGTGGCTCAGATACTCAGCCAATGCTTTAACGTAGTTTTGTGTACGAATAATATGTGCGCCAGTTTCATTATCCCGAGACTCAGCAAGGGAGGATAAACTGGTGATAGCAACATCTCGCGTCAGCTTTAACTCGTTTTGACCCTCTTCCAGTTTGTCTAGCATGCTATTGGCATACGTAGCAATTACGCTCAGTTCATCATTGCCAATAACTGGGACTCGGGAATGAATTTGACCACCCGCTACTCTTTCAAGAGCTTGCTGTTGAATCTCAAGTTTACGTGAAGTGAGCTTCCCTGAAGAGTGAACAATAGCCAGCGCATATCCCCCCAGAATCACGGAAACAAAAATCAATTCTTTGATTACGCTTATCTTTCCCGATCCATCTTGCACAAACTCTGGGTTATGTTCGAGCCAAAAGATGTCTTTTATCGCCACGCTAGAAAGCGATACCGTGAGTACTGTCAGCAGCAACATAACAAACAAGATTTGGTGCTTAAAACTGGCGCTTTTCGTCACATTATTAGCGGATAAACGAGAGGTGTTTTCTTCATTACTCAGCGCAGTAAGCTGTTTAGATAATTCAAGGAGAGCGCCACTAAAAAAGCCAAATAACGTTAAGCCAAAGATGACCTTGAGGTTGCTATCAAGAGTGAAGTCATAGAGAAGGTTATAAAATAGAGCAAAAGGAAGGCTGACAGCGAATAGCAAGCCCGAGTCGAGCTTGGTTAGATTAACACTGCCCCGTCGCTGGAAGATCAACGTTTGTCGAATCGTGAAAGTAAGCAGAAAAACACTTACTGAGTGCAGCATTATCACGCTTAGCGGCAAGGTGTCGAGCATAGGGCAGATTAAGCCGCCATAAAAACCAAAAATAATGGCGGCAATCAAGTAGTACTGTAGAGCCAGGCGATCTTGAAAGGTTTTTATTAGCATTTTTACAAACTTCAGCAAGCAATGTGAAAATCGAACATATCACGGCATGAGATTCAGGGCGAGATTTGGGGGGCATATGAGGGCGCATAAATGCAAAAAAGCAGCTATCCCTGAGGGGTAGCTGCTTTTATATCAATAAGTTAAGGCTTGTAGATTAGTTCATGCCGTACTTTTTCAGTTTCTTGCGAAGAGTACCGCGGTTGATACCCATCATGGTTGCTGCGCGCGTTTGGTTACCGCGAGTGTACTGCATGATGGTGTCTAGTAGTGGCTGTTCTACTTCAGCTAGAACTAATTCGTAGAGTTCTGTGACTTCTTGGCCGTTCAGTTGTGCCAAGTAGTTTTTAAGAGATGCTTTAACAGAGTCACGTAAAGGCTTTTGAGTAATCTGGTCTTGCGAGGTTACTGTAGTTACTGTTAATGCTTCTGAAGTCAGATTTTGTTCGAACATATTCGGTCTAGCTCTTCTCTTAATTATGATGCAACGTTAAACCCGCATGGCTGCGTCGTAGCGACCGCCAATTAGGCTAAATCAAAGTACCCTTCTAACGCTTCAAGTTGCAGCTCTGCTACATCAATGGCGTTGAAGGTCCGGCGAAACTCACTTGCTTGTTCATGCTCTTTTAGGTACCAACCCACGTGCTTACGCGCGATGCGTGGACCTAAATACTCACCATAAAACTCATGGAGAGCGTTCACATGACCGAGCAGGATGTCTTTCACTTCCGAAACCGGAAGGTCAGGCATCGTGGTACCGTTTTCCAAATAGTGTTGGATTTCCTGGAAAATCCACGGACGACCTTGGGCAGGGCGTCCAATCATTAAGGCGTCCGCACCGGTATACTCCAGTACGTGTTTGGCTTTCTCTGGGCTATCGATATCACCGTTCGCGATAACCGGTATTGAGATGGCCTCTTTTACCGCTTTAATGCTGTCGTATTCGGCCTCACCTTTGTACATACATGCTTTGGTTCTGCCATGCAGCGCCAAGGCCTGAATGCCGCAGTCTTCGGCTAATTGAGCGATCTGGACACAGTTTTTGTTATCTGTATCCCAGCCTGTGCGAGTTTTGAGTGTCACAGGGACATCCACTGCGTTGACCACCGCTTTCAGAATCTCTTCGATGATGTCTGGAAACTTGAGCAGCGCAGAGCCCGCGAGCTTTTTATTCACTTTTTTTGCTGGGCAACCCATGTTGATGTCGATGATTTGCGCACCGTTCTCAACGCTAAATTGCGCTGCGTCGGCCATCAACTGTGGATCGGCACCCGCAATCTGCACAGAGCGAATGCCCGATTCGCCTTCATGCACCATGCGTTGCTTAGATTTGGACGTTTTCCAGAGTTTCGGATTGGACGACATCATTTCACTGACGGCCATGCCTGCCCCATATCGAAGACACAACTCACGGAACGGTCTATCCGTGACACCCGCCATAGGCGCGACGATGAGATTGTTCTTAAGTTGGTAGTGTCCGATTTTCAAAACGTCTTCACAGCTTCTGTTCGATGAATAGTCCCCAGCAAGGGCGCGCATTTTACGCATTTTTTTACGCCGTGAAAAGACTAATATTTGAGCATTGACAATTTGTTTTGTTAAATTGTATGAAATTCAGTCAATTAGCCTTGAAAGTCTTATCTAGCCTTGCTTGCGACCCGCTATGCGGCACCACTCACTCTGCTCTTTGATAGGATCAATGTGAAACTCATCACGGTAATAGTCGGCCACATCTTCCGCTTGGGTGTCGAGGACGCCAGACATCGCGAGCTCGCCATTTGGCTTAACTAAAGACTTGATGATGGCAGAAAGCTCACGCAGTGGACCGGCCAAAATGTTCGCCACTACGACGTCGGCAACCAGACCTTCTGGTTGATCTTGAGGAAGGAAGACATCGAGTTTGTCGGCCACACCGTTACGCTCTGCGTTGTCTTTTGAGGCGAGCAGGGCTTGCGGATCGATATCGATGCCGATGACGCGCTCTGCGCCCAGTTTGATCGCCGCGATCGCCAAAATGCCCGAACCACAACCAAAGTCGATCACGGTTTTGCCCGATAGATCGAGACTCTCTAGCCACTCTAGGCAGAGCGCCGTGGTGGGGTGAGTACCAGTACCAAATGCGAGGCCAGGGTCAAGCATCACATTGATCGCGTCTGGCTCTGGGACATCTCGCCAGCTTGGGCAAATCCACAAACGCTCACCAAACTTCATTGGGTGGAAGTTGTCCATCCATTCACGTTCCCAATCCTTATCTTCAAGCTGTTCCACTTTGTACGCGAACCCTTGAGGAAGCAGGCCGCTTTGCGTCATTTGCGCCAGCACAAAATCGGTGTCCGCTTCGGCATCGTAAAGTGCAAGGATGTCGGTGTCGCCCCACAAACGCGTTTCACCCGGCAGCGGCTCGAAGACCGGCGTATCGTGCGCGTCTAAAAAGGTGACCGATAGG
>NZ_JCBDGX010000107.1:0-5073 GCF_059834345.1 Vibrio sp. R11-SG3-ISO3-SZ | reverse complement strand
ATGCATACCAAGCCACAGTCGGCTGTACGCGACCGCTAGCGCCCAAATCAACACACCGGCAGCCAGGCCATAGTGCTTACGCTCAGCAAACAGGCCGCCAAAAAAGGCCACGCATACCGCGACAAACAACGTATGGCCGGAAGGAAAAGAGTAATCTTTCTCGCCATGCCAATGGCGCGTACGCCAATCACTCACCCGAGTATCCAGGGCATCAATCACCTGATCTTTTTGCTCGGCATCGAGCTTATAAAAGTGCGCGGGCTGGGGAATCAACAGCTGATGACTTAACAGTTCCGTGTAAGGACGCGGGCTTTCTGTCGCGAGCTTCAAGCCACTTTTGGCAAAAAAGGCAAACACCAGCACCAGCGCCAGTTGCGCCGCTTTTCCTATCAGCAACACACCAAGCTGACGACGAGGTGAAACGCTTGGACGAGGTGGAACGCTTGAGTAATCCGTGGTCAAAAGAGAACGATGAGAAAAAGAATAACGAGAAGAAGCCGAACGAATGACCCAAAGAGCCAGAGCCACCAGCAAAGCGAGAGTAACGAGAAAGCCTTGCGATCCCGCGGAGTAAGTCAACCATGTCATCCCTTGCCCGATGGGGTCTGAGACGTCACTCAGCAGATCCACTGAGCTAAACATCAGGCTCATCAGCGCAATGGCACCCGACAGCACCATCAGCAGCCCTAACCCTTTTTGCTTCTCACTAACTCTATGTTTCACACTCGCCTCTCACCTCAACTCTCGAGAGATGATCTTAGGCGTGTGGCGTTAATGATTTTATCAACCGCGTGTCAATTCGCTGCAAGTTCGCATCATGCCAAATTATCGGTGTTCAACAGCTGATAAGGACAAGAATATAACTAAGACCATCGGGTCATAGGCACCACGTTTCCACGCTCTCTGAGGTACGCTTCTGGAGCAAGCAATTTGGCTAGCGCCTCTGCATTAACCGGTTTAGTGAGATAGAAACCTTGGCCGATCGCGCAGCCCATTTTGAGTAGATCCCGCTGATGGGCAGCGGTTTCAACGCCCTCAGCAACCACAGAAACACCAAGCTCGTTGCCAAGCGAGATAATGTTTTTCAGTAATACCGACGAGGTGGCATTATTGGCATAATCGATAACAAAACTGCGATCGATTTTGAGCGTTTGAAACTCAAAATCTTTCAAGTAAGAGAGTGATGAAAATCCGGTACCGAAATCGTCCAATGCCACGCGCACACCCAGTTGCTGCAACTCTTTGAAAATTACCTGCGCGAGTTCGGTATTCTCAATCATCACGGTCTCGGTGATTTCCACCTCTAAGTAACGTGTCGGAACGCCGGACTGAACAATGACCTTTTTCAAACTGTCAAAAAAGCCCGGATGCTTTAAGCTCTTCGCGGAAATATTCACCCCCACCACCCCAGTTTCGACGCCGTCATCTAACCACTTTCTCTTGGATTGCAGCGCTTTTCGCATCACCAACAAATCAAGCAGGCGAATCAAACCGGTGGATTCGGCTACGGGAATAAAATCATTGGGGTACAACCGCCCTTTGGTGGGATGGTTCCAACGCACTAAGGCTTCAACGCCGACCACTTTCTCATCGTTCAACTGCCACTTGGGCAGAAAGTGCAGCTCGAATTCATCACGCTCAATCGCTTTATTGAGATCGCTCTCGATCTCTTTTTGCGACATCGCAATGCGGTTGAGCTCTTTGGAGTAAAACTGAAAATTGTTTTTGCCCATCGCTTTGGCGTGATACATGGCGTTGTCCGCGTAGCGTAGCAGGCTATCTTGCGTCGCACTGTCTTCCGGATAGAGCGAAATACCAATACTGGCGGACACATTCACCGCCACACCCTCTATATGAAACGGCTGCTGCAAGGTATCTATCAACTTCGAGGCGATACGGTTGGCAACACTGATTGCGCTATTGACGCTGTTTAAGTGACTCAGCACCACCACAAACTCATCGCCACTGAAGCGCGCCGACAAGTCGGTGATGCGAATGCTGCTCTCAATCCGCTTTGCGACTTGCTCAAGCAAGCGGTCGCCCATCTCATGCCCATAGAGATCGTTGACGTCTTTAAAATGATCTAAATCGATGAACAGTAAAGCAAACGGCTTTTTCGAGCGGTCCGCGTTGAGGATGGATTGGCCTAGTCGGTCTAAAAACAGTGCTCGGTTTGGCAACCCAGTTAAAGGGTCGAAGTAAGCTCGGTTGTGCAGTTGCTCATTTTTCTCCTCTATTGCGGCTTTGGCTTGCGTGAGAGAGTGGAGCAATTGATCGCGGTTTTTCTCATAGCGGTGCTGCAATCGTATCGAGTAGGCAGCAATCACAATCACCGCAATAATCAGGGTGATGCTGGTTTGCGTGTAATTGGAAATCCCAGATTCATAACTGGCTTTGATCACGCGCTGGATCTCATCCGCTTGGCTGGCAAACTCCAAAAATTGCTCGTCGCGTCCGGCGCTTAAAAACGCATCCGCTCGCTGCGCCTGAATTTTTTGGTAGGTGGATTCCACATGAAGGCGAAATTGCGCCAGCGTTTTGCGAAGCTCAACCAGACGCTCACGTAATTCGGTGTCCGTGACTGGCTCATAATTGCCCATGATGCTCTCGCCGCCTTCAAGCAGCGCGACCACATGCCAATCAGCGATTTCTAAGTAGTACCACACTTCCTGAATCGACTGAGCGGTATCGCCCGACATGATCTCATCAAACCAAAGATAGGCCAGCGTGCCGTTGACTTTAATTTCAGCGGCCGCTTCCGCAAGCGGGGACTTTTTCACTAACAGGTGGGTCGCTTGGGTCACCAGCGCCGACGTAAACGTGATCACCAACAAGGCGAGAATGGAAGTAAAAATGAATTTGCGCTTCATAGCATCACACGAACGTTTACCCACGTATTTTGCGGGCAGGAATAAAAACATAGGCGAGTCAGCCTAGTGAAGAAATGTTACATCCCCATGAAAATATTCAGCGTAGTTATTATTAATGAGTGATTGATGAATCTTTAGTGACAGTTCACGTGAAGATATTGAGCTCAAAAGTGCTAGCTCGTATAGTCGCGGTATGTTGATTCTTCCTTTGTGCTCAACCATGACTTTTCGATTGCGTTCGACTGTTCTTGCTTCTGTATGCCTAGCGCTGATGAGTACCACGGCACACGGGAAAGATCTGATCAAAATTGAAGGGTCGAGTACCGTTTACCCGATTACCCAAGCCGTCGCCGATCACTTTATGCGTGCCGAGCGGCACAACACCCAAGTGGTGGTGGGCATCACTGGCACAGGTGGCGGATTTCGTAAGTTTTGCCGAGGCCGCACGGATATTTCTAACGCCTCTCGCCCGATTAAAGAGAAAGAGCGAGCGCTGTGTGAGATCAACCACATCGACTATATTGAGCTCCCTGTCGCACTCGATGCAATAACCGTGGTGGTGAACAAAGAAAATCAGTGGATCGATGCGCTCTCTCTTGATGAACTGAAAACACTCTGGGAAAGCACCGCTGAACGCACGATAACTCACTGGCAGCAAGTCAATCCGCACTTCCCTGATCGCCCCATCGTCCTGCACGGCCCTGGATCAGACTCAGGCACTTATGACTATTTTGTTGAGGTGGTGCTGGATGGCAAAGCGAGTCGACAAGACTACACCGCAAATGAAGACGATGAAGCCTTAGTCGCCGAAGTGGCCGCCGATCCCAACGCCATGGCGTTTATCGGCTTTGCCTACTATTTGCAAAATCAAGACAAGTTGAAAGCGATCGCCATCTCTCCCTCAGGCGCCAACGCCGTCAAACCCAGTGTCGAGAACGTAATTATGGGGCGATATACCGCACTTTCCCGCCCTCTGTTTATTTACGTGAACAAACAGGCGCTAGAGAAACGGCCATCATTGAAACGCTTTGTCGATAGTTATATCGACAGAGACAACATCAACAAAGTCGTCTCCCATTCTGGCTACATTCCTCTCTCCAACGATCGCTATGACGCGGCGCGTTTTATTCTCAACTCTAGCCGCTCTGGCTCGGTCTCGATGCCCAAATAAGGGCCCTTATGTTGTGACTGCACACCATCGCGATTAACGCACATTTTGGTGGCCAGAGAAAAAGTGGTGCACAGGCCCATGTCCTTGACCAACAGAGAGTTCGTCGGCATGCGCAATGGCTTGTGAGATGTATTGCTTAGCCAAATGGACCGCTTTGTGCAGCCGATACCCTTGGGCAAGATAGGACGCAATGGCCGATGACAACGTACAGCCCGTACCATGAGTATTATGAGTGGCGACTCGCTTAGCGCGAATCAATTCACTGCCACTCCTTTCAATCAGCAAATCGTTGCTGCTTTCGCCCTCTAAATGCCCGCCCTTAAGAAGCACTGTTTTGGCGCCCAAGGCGCGCAGGGCGTCAATCATCGATCCCATCTCTTCTTCCGATGTCGGCGTTGCTCGCCCAGTCAGCGCCGCCGCCTCGGGTAAGTTTGGTGTGATCATATCGGCAAGCGGTAGCAGGTCTTTCTTGAGCGCACCCACCGCACTGGCGTGCAGTAAGCTGTCACCACTGGTGGCCACCATTACCGGGTCCACCACTAGAAACTTGGGCTGATACGCCGACAAACTTTGTGCCACGACACGGATGATTTCAGCGTCAGCCAACATGCCAACCTTCACCGCCACGACATTGAGATCGCTCAATACCGCATCGAGCTGCGCTTGAACATGGTCGATAGGGATAGGATGAATGGCGTGAACGCCACAGGTATTTTGCGCGGTAATTGCCGTAATAACGGAGCAGGCGTAACTGCCTGTTGCACTGATCGCTTTGATGTCGGCTTGGATGCCCGCGCCGCCGCCACTGTCGGAGCCAGCGATGGTTAGGACAATCGGAGTTTGAGGGTCATAAAATGCGGTTTGGTTCATCGGTGTTCCTCACGCACGCGCCAGGAACTGTGTGCAGAGCGCGTTGGCCAAGCACAACACATAACGGGCGAGATTGTGGCGACCCCACGACACCGCGTTATGAATAGTTCCCTACGTCAGTGCTAACTGAATCAGGTTCAACGGGTCTCGCGATGCGATCTC
>NZ_JCBDGX010000106.1:0-6384 GCF_059834345.1 Vibrio sp. R11-SG3-ISO3-SZ | reverse complement strand
CCCTAATGAACCGCCAATCGTTGCGACCAGTAAGCCAATCAATAGCGGCACCATCGCTCCACGAGATTCACCACCGTTGTTGGAATCACCAAAGGCCAAAATGCCAAACATCAGCACGGCGGTGATGGAAAATTCCACGGCCATCGCACCGCCAAAGGAGAGCGATGGGTTAGGGAAGGTGGAGAAAATACCGGCGGTCGCCAGCGCTTCAGGCGTGTCTCTTGCGATGCCGTTGGCCAGTTCCCATTCGACGAACAGATTGCCATATAAGCCATAGATGAGCGCCGCTGCGCAAAACGCGCCAGCGATTTGTGAGCCGATGTAGGGGATGACTTTGTGTTTTTCAAACCCATGGAAAGCCGTAAGCGCGATGGTCACCGCTGGGTTAATATGCGCGCCCGATACACCTGCGGTGCAGTACACCGCCAGAGCGACCGCCATGCCCCATACAATGCTCACTTCCCACTGACCAAATTGAGCGCCTGTCAGTACTAACGCTGCCACGCAGCCCACCCCCCAGAAAATGAGTAATCCGGTTCCTATAAACTCGGCAATACACTGCCCTAATAGAGTGTGATCTTTACGTATAGCCATAATGATGTCCTTAAGGTTGGATGTTGGTTCGGTACAACAAAAACCGATTGAGCGCGAGTGAGTGTATAGAAAAGGTTGGATATGAAACGGTACTTCGCTCTCATATGAAGTTGATTTGAGCGAAAATGTTTTTATTTTGTTCGTTTTTGTTATCTATTCCACATAAATATCATGGTTAATTAGTGGTGTTAACTAATAGTTAATCTTGGATTACGTAGAAATACTCGCTTATAGTACTTTATTATTAGTGTTTTACCTGATTGTTCACCAGTTGTTCATTAAAACTATCAATTCTTCTCTTACTCCATCTATGTTGTGAAAATACTCAATTAATGTTCGTTCGAGCATTTGTGAGTGTGATCTCGAAACGGTAGCCACAAACCGTGCGAGACTAAAAGCAGAATAGACAAACGGGAGTCGGCGATGGCAACGCGATTTGAAACTCAGGTGGTCATTATTGGCGGCGGCGCAACGGGAGCAGGGATCATGCGTGACTGCGCGTTGCGCGGCATCGATTGTATTTTGGTCGAGCGTGATGATTTGGCTGCGGGCACCTCGGGGCGCAATCACGGTTTACTCCATTCCGGTGCGCGTTATGCGGTGACGGATGCGCATTCGGCGAGAGAGTGCATTCAAGAAAATCGGATCCTTAAACGCATTGCGCGCCATTGTGTTGAAGACAGCAGCGGGTTATTTATCTCATTACCAGAAGATGGTCTTGAGTACCAAAAAACCTTTGTCGACGCATGCCAAGCCGCTGACATAGAGACAAGACTTCTCAGTGCTAAAGAGGCGCTTAAGCTGGAACCCAATGCAAATCCAAGCCTGCTCGGCGCGGTGCAAGTGCCCGATGGCACTTTGGATCCGTTTCGTTTGTGTGCCGCCAATGTGCTTGATGCCAAAGATCACGGCGCGCGTTTATTTACCCATACTCAGGTCACGTCGCTTATTCGAGTTGCAGATCAAGTGCTGGGTGTACGCTGCCAAAGTAGACGCTCGGGCGAGTCTTTTGAGATCTGGGCTGATCAGGTGGTCAATGCTGCGGGCATTTGGGGGCAGACTATTTGCGAATACGCCGATCTCAATATCACCATGTTCCCAGCGAAAGGTTCGCTGTTGGTGCTCGATTATCGCATCAATAATGTGGTGTTAAATCGGTGTCGCCAGCCCGCTGACGCTGACATTCTGATCCCCGCCGATACGATTTCGCTCATCGGCACTACGTCAGAGCACATTGATTACGATCAGATCGATCGCTTAGAAGTGAGCGCCAAAGAAGTGGATTTGCTGTTAGAAGAAGGGGCGAAACTTGCGCCGATCATGGCGCACAGTCGTGTGCTGCGCGCTTATGCGGGGGTGCGTCCTTTGGTCTCCTTGGATGACAATGGCAGTGGTCGAAATATCAGCCGTGGTATTGTGTTGGTGGACCATGAAAGTCGCGACGGCCTAAAGGGCTTCACGACCATTACCGGTGGTAAGTTGATGACCTACCGCTTGATGGCCCAAATGACCACGGATTTGATTGCTACTAAATTAGGTCATGTGGCGGAGTGTGACACTCACCGCCGTCCGCTGCCCGGCTCTGAACCTCCTCAAACCGCCAAGCGTCGCCATGCATTGCAGGCCAAACCGGCAGAATTAGCCGCGGTGGATCGCCACGGTCAACGCGTTATCAGCTATCTCATGAAAACCCCGCAAAGCCAAAGTGTGATATGTGAGTGTGAAATGGTCACCAGTGGCGAAATCGAATACGCGATTAAAGAGCTTGATGTTCACAACCTGACTGATCTTCGCCGCCGGACGCGTCTTGGAATGGGACCCTGCCAAGGGGAGCTTTGCACCTACCGCGCGGCGGGGCTTTTCGATGAGTTTACCCAATGTAGCGGAATAGAATCAGGCGAGCTGTTGGTCGAGTTTCTTGAAGAGCGCTGGAAAGGGGTGAAACCGATTTTATGGGGAGATGCGCTACGTGAGGCCGAGTTCAGTTATTGGGTCTATCAGGGCCTATTGAGTATCGAACCCACCGACTATAACGCACAGTTAACCCGCAACGAGGAGGCGACAGATGCTCAATTATGATGTGGTTGTGATGGGCGCAGGACTATCCGGCCTCAGTGCCGCACTGCGCTGTTTGCAATTGGGCCTTAAGACAGCGGTGGTCTCTAGTGGGCAAAGTGCGATGCATTTTTCATCAGGCTCGATTGATCTGCTCGCCCACTCGCCAGTGACGGGACAGGCGGTGCGCTTACCGTATCCCGCGATAGACGAACTGACGCAAGCTTGCCCAATGCATCCCTACGCTAAATTAGGCGCAGACAAAGTGCGACAAGCGATGCAATGGTTCGGCGCTATGATGGCTGAGCAAGGCTTGCCGATGCGCACCTTAGGTCAAGAAGAAAACCACTTGAGACTCACAACGGTGGGCACGCTTAAACCGACGTGGTTTTCTCAGCCTTATGCGTTGTGTACGGATTTTGATGGGTCAGCGCTCAGCGTTTTTCACCGAATTACTGTGGTATCGATAGCGGGCTTTCGAGATTTTCACCCCAACATGACTCGTGATTACCTTGCGCAGCAACCGATGTTCACAGGCAAAACCATCCGCAGTATCACTGTAGACCTGCCTTCGCTGCGTGGGTTTGGCCGTCAATGTGGCGATCTGCGCTCTATTGATTTATCGCGCTTATTGCGACAGCCCCACGTCCTGAACGAATTCGCTCACCAACTTTTACGTGTGTCTCAAGCGGATGATGCCGTGGTGATACCTGCCTTGCTCGGAAATGGCGATGGGCTAATCCTCCTTGAACAGCTGAGAGTGCAGACACAGCGACAGTTATTTGAAGTGGCGACCATGCCACCATCGTTGATGGGCATACGCATTGAAGAGTGTTTGACTCGCGCGGTTCGTCAGTTGGGTGGCGTGGTGCTCAAAGGTGACAGCGTGGTTGGCGGCGAGCTCATCGAGTCGGAATCGGGATATCAGCTGGAGCAGATTTATACCGAGAAGATGAGCAAGACGCCATTGCGTGCGGCTCACTATATTATGGCGACCGGCAGTTTCTTTAGTGGTGGACTGGTGGCTGAGAGACAAGCCGTGCAGGAGCCGCGTTTTCACTTTGACGTTAGTGCCGATGACGAGCGTGACCACTGGGCCAATGACGCGTTTTTTGCTGCCGACTCCCAACCTTTCTTGGCGTTTGGCGTCAAGACCAATGCCGATTTTTCCCCTCTACTGAATGGCGAGACGGTGGGCAACGTGCGTTGCGTTGGCACTCTGTTGCAGGGCTTTGATCCGATTAAGCAAGGTTGCGGGGGCGGCGTCGCCATCAGCACCGCTTATCACGCAGCCACTGCAATCGCAAAGAGCCATCAACACGCAGCTTTTAAAGAGGAGGTTGAGGTATGAACGCTCAAGTTGGTCAATTGTCTTTTGAAAACTGCATCAAATGCACGGTGTGCACCGTGTATTGCCCGGTCGCCAAGACCAACCCTCTGTACCCCGGCCCGAAACAGTGTGGCCCGGATGGCGAACGCTTGCGCATCAAAAGCCCAGATTACTATGATGAGGCCCTGTCGATGTGCACCAACTGCAAGCGATGCGAAACCGCTTGTCCTTCTGGGGTTCGCATTGGTGATTTGATCGCGAACGCCAAAGGCTCCTTAGGGAAAAAAACGCTTAGCCCAAAAACCGTACGCGATTACGTGCTCAGCCACACCGACTTGTTCGGTTCACTGGCCACGCCGATGGGACACGTTGTCAACAAGATGACGCAACTGATTCCAGTCAAAACTATTTTGGACAAAACCTTAGGGGTGGATCACCACAAGTCCTTACCTAAATATGCCCAAGGCACGTTTCGCGCATGGTTTAAAAAGCACAAGTCGTCACAAGTAAAGTTTTCCCGACATGTGAGCTATTTTCACGGCTGCTATGTCAATTACAACCATCCGCAACTGGGCAAAGATGTGGTTGCGGTCCTAAATGCGATGAATTATGGCGTGACCTTACTCGATAAAGAAAAGTGCTGCGGCGTACCCTTGATTGCCAATGGTTTTTTAGACAAAGCGCGTAAAAACGCGCGAATCAACGTTGAGCAGATGACCGCTGCGTTACATGGCTCCAGCCACGGCGTGATCTCAACGTCATCCAGTTGCTGTTTAGCATTGAAAGAGGAGTACCCTCACGTGCTAGGGGTTGAGAATGATGCCATTGTCAACGACGTACATTTTTTCAGTCGTTTTTTGCTGCGCGCGTTTGAGCAAGGCGAGGGGCCGACACTCAAACCATTAAACAAAGTGGTGGTGTACCACACGCCGTGCCACCTTGAGCGGAGTGGTGAGCATCTTTTTACCATCGAACTGCTTAAACGGATCCCCGGTCTAAACGTGATAGTGTTAGACAGTCAGTGCTGCGGATTAGCGGGTACTTATGGATTCAAATCGGAAAACTACGCCACCTCAATGGCGATAGGGGCGCCTTTATTTGCGGCGATGGAAGAATCCGGTGCGGACTATGCGATAACCGACTGTGAGGCGTGTAAATGGCAGATTGAAGAAAATACTTCCCTCGCGTGTCACCACCCGATGACGTTGTTGGCGATGGTGCTTGAGTCTCAATCTCCTTATCCAAGTAATTAAAGACGACATCTTCGATGGCTTAGCGCTATGATGTCAAAGAACAGACAATCAAAAGGATAGGGCGATGAAGTGGTGGCTAGGCTTGAGTATGGTGCTATTGGCATCAGTGGTGAATGCAGAGGAGGAGGCGCATCAGCCCTTTGTACAGGTGTCGATGACATTAGAGTTGGAGGGGGTTGAGCGGGCATTGGATGACACCCGACAGTCGTTAGATACCATTGGTAGCGCGCTTGCAGACATCGCGCAAAGTGAGCACTTGACAGGGCAACAGCAAGAAAAACTCGACCAAACCATTGGCAATCTCAACGAATTGGTATTGCTCTCTAGACAGTCTATGGAGGCACTGCCAAGCGCGTTTCAGTACTCTAAACAGACCATCGCCACAAAAAGTCAGCAGTTCTTTGATGAGCTGCGCCAGCAAGTGCTGGTGGCGATCGCACTGATTGGAGTGGTCATCATCGGGATAATATCGGCCATTTTTTGGTTCGTGTTGCGTCCGATGCAAGCGACACTGCTCGGCGCGACTTCACATCTCTCCTCAATGGCCGGAGCAATAAAGACCACAGCACAGGCGCTAGACTCGATCTCTCAGCAGCAAGAGGAAATAGCCAAACGGTTAGAATCGGCGCAGTCTTCACCGCGTTGATCTCATCGTGAACAGAGTTGACATGACGGTAAAGTAAGAGTGACCGCTTCATTTGGATTGCACGTAAAACCCTCGAACAATGAGGAGTACACATGCAATCTATCAACGTCGTCTGGTTTAAGCGCGATTTGCGGCTGAGCGATCATGAGCCACTTAATCGCGCTTTAAAGACAGGAAGACCGACATTACTTTTGTATCTATTTGAGCCAGAGTTGCTCGGCAATCCCCACTACAGTGAGCGGCATTGGCGCTTTGTGTGGCAGTCACTACAAGATCTCAATCAGCGACTGGCCCCCTTTGAGGGTGAGGTTCACTGCCTGCAAGGTTCAGCAGAAGCGTGTTTCGAGGCGTTGGCGGAGTGTTACACCATTGCCGCCGTCTATTCCCATCAAGAAATTGGTTTAGATGTGACTTTCCAACGAGATCGGCGCATGAGCCAATGGTTCAAACAAAAAGAGATTGCTTGGTTTGAATCGCCGATGGGCGCAGTGATTAGGGGAGCGAAG
>NZ_JCBDGX010000105.1:0-16570 GCF_059834345.1 Vibrio sp. R11-SG3-ISO3-SZ | reverse complement strand
GGGTCGCGCTATGAATTTTTTGCCATCGTCTCAGTGCTGGCATTGACGATGTCTATGCCCCCGATGGTCGGTCGCTTACTCGGCGCCGGCAATATTAAGGATATCCGCCAACTCGTCACGATCGCGGTTAAGTTTATTTTGCTGTTCCAGCTAGCGATTGCACTGGTGACCGGTCTTAGCTCTGGTCTGTTAGCCGATCTCATGACGGGGGAGAACCAAGTCGAATCGATCCTCTCGATGCACTTGATGCTGGTACCATTTAGCTTAGGTCCGCTGGGGGTGTGCATGTTGATGGTCTCTATTTCCAACGCTCTGGGTAAAGCCTACACAGCGTTAACCATCTCTGCCTTGCGACTGTTTGCCTTCTTCCTACCCTGTTTGTGGGTCGGCGCTTATCTCGGCGGGATTCAAGGGCTCTTTTGGGGAGCGAGCATCGGTAATCTCCTCGCGGGAGCCTGCGCTTGGGTACTGTATCAGCGTACGTTACGCTCGATTGAATCGGCCAAATAAAATAAGTTGAAATGAAAGGTGGCTTTCGCCGTTCTTAATACAAAGCAGACAAAAACGACGTACCTAGGAGAGACATATGGCAGCGCCAATCAAAGTAACCCTCTATCGCTGGGCGGGCAGTTGGGGACCATTCAAAGTGAACATTCCCTGTGGTGAGTGCACGCTGACCAAAGACATTCTCACTGATACCTTCGCCAACGAACTGGCCGATGTGCCGGTCGAACTTGAGGTGAAAGATTGGCTCTCTCATTGGTGGGAGCCGCTCAAAGCCGGAGCGTGGCATGCGCCAATTGCGATGGTCGAGGGTAAAGTGATCAGTCAAGGGGAAGCCCTCAACCGCGGTGTATTGGTGCAGTCGATCATAAAAGCATGGACCGAGCACGATACACTGAGCGGTAATATCGTCTTTGGTAAAGCAACATGCCCTTATTGTGTAAAAGCGAAGGCATTGCTCGATGAGGCTGGCATCGAATATCGTTATCACGACGTGGTCAAAGAGAGTGCGGCTTTGTATCGAATGATCCCGGAAGTAAAAGCGATCATCGGTGAAAAAACGCCCGTTACCGTGCCACAAATATGGCTGGATGGTCACTACATTGGCGGGGCAGACAACTTAGAGGCGTGGCTTGTCAACAAAGGATTAGGCAAGGTGCCTGACAATGTCGTCATTATGCAAAATCAGTCCTCTAACGGCTAGCACTGGATATCAGATTGACGTTTTGAACAAACAATTAAGCCCCATCGAAAATGGGGCTTAATATTATCTATTCGTTCGTTTGGCGTTAGATTCACCAGTGCCAGATTACTTAGCGATTTTGTTCAGTACGCGCTTAAAGAAAGACGCTTTTTTCGCTTTTGGCTTGCCGTAAAACATTTCGTTCATGGCGTGCTTTGCAATCATTTGGCCTAGGTATGCACCTGCTAGATCGTTGTTCATGATTTTCTCCTCAAAGAATATGAGCGTGATTTTAATCACAAAAACAACAAAAGCAAGAGATATGTCACATTTATTTTATTTAATTGCACACTTGTTTCATTTTAGTGCGCGATAGATCATTTGGGTGCAAATAACGCTGCTCTCAAACGGTCACCTTCATGGCTGCGTGTCGTTAACTGCGCTTGGGTTGTTGGTAGGTTTTACCCGCCATTTGGTAGGTATCTTTACGCTTAACGTCAAACTGCGTATCGAAGAACCAAGCCACAAAGCGAATCACCTCATCCCCTTCGTTCATCACATGCTCAATGAACTCCTGCTCTTCGCCTTGCTCGTTTTCTTGCAGAGTCACATGGTAAATACGCGATTCCCCATCGACTTCCGCTAGAGCAAACTGACCCGTCAGTGCCTCGGCCGCCTGCGCCACTTCTTCATCGCTACTGGCTTTCAGCATCTCTAATGCTTGTGGCAGACTGTCTTGTTCGCACAGTGCTTTCACTAAGCTTTCAAACTCTTGGTATTCCATTGTCGATCTCTCATCGCATTCAAACCGCGCCATTGTACCTACATCCTTTGCTGAGTGGTACTCCAGACGAAACCCCGTGCGTTTTCGTCATAATCTATTAAGATGTGGTCTCATTACTTCCTAAAGCGAAACAATGAGCCAGTATGGATTGGATTCAAAGTGTACACAGTTACCTTCGTGTCGTAGACGAAGGCAGTTTTAGCGCCGCTGCGCGTAAACTCAACACCACCAACTCCGCGGTCAGCAAGCGCATTCACTGGCTTGAAGAGCGCCTCGGTGTCCAGCTGTTAAAGCGCACCACGCGCTCAGTCACCCAAACCGAAGCGGGCGCGCTTTTTTATCAGCGGGCTAAAGTCCAATTGGATGAGTGGCAATCGATCGTCGATGAAACGCGCTCGGTCAATCAAAGCCCAGCTGGGCTACTCAAAATTGGCGCGACCTTGGCGATAGGGTCGAAATTTCTTGTCCAATACCTCAATGATTTTTTGCAGATGTATCCCGATATTCGTATTCAGTTGCTGACGACGACCCCCGGCCAACTGCCAGAATTGAGTTTGGATCTTTTTATTAGCCGAGAAATCGAGCAGCTTAACTCACTGAGTTTCAAAGCCTCCGCCTTGTTTGAACACAAAGGCGCCTTCTATGCGTCACCGTCCTACATCGCGCAGTATGGGGAACCTAGCTCAGCGGATGATCTGCTCAATCATAATGTTCTGATGTGGGGAGAACGCCCACAGCGTGAAGTGAGACTCAGTCAAGGACAGCGCTTGAGTTTATCCGGCAATTTCGCCACCACCAATCCAGAGGCGCTGTTTTATGCGGCCAAAAGTGGCATGGGCATTTTGCTCACTTACGATGTGATGATTAAAGAGGATCTCAAGTCCGGTGCGTTAAAACGGATCATGCCCGACATCACTGCCGACGAAGCGACGGTGTATGCGTACTACCCAAAACTCGATTATCAGCACACTCGAACCCAACTGTTTCTCGATTATTTAAAGGCCAGACTCTCTGAAGAGCGCGTCCCTCTGTAGACGATGTTCTCACCCGCACTGCGAAGTTGAGCAATTGAGCAACCTGTCCATAGTTAAAGCGCAAGAGTCCGCTGACGATCACACACATTCGCGGCGATCGCTTGGCTAAACACAATCAGAAGTGGGATTGAACAAAGGTACGGCGCACAATCATTGGCGAGATTACAAAGGGACTTCGATGGTCATCATCACATCGCCTTCGTAGTCATCATGCCAGCGGTAGTCGAGCCTCATTCTTGGCTCGCCGGCTTTTTTGTCACCAAAACCGACACTGAACTGCAAACCATGATTGCGTAACCACTCATCCATGCTCATCGTGGCCATCTTCTCTTCGAGCTCAGAAGGCATCCACACGCCGATACCAAAATAGTTGGACGATAAGTGGCGGGACAAAATTGGGTTGCTGGCACTTTTCAATACCCAATCATCCCAGTAAGAGGCGTAGTCTCGACTGTCATCATCGAGATAGAACTCAAGATCGTCGAGCGCTTTAACCGTGTACTCGATGCCATCTAGCATCGAAAAGCAGAGGCCTTGGGCTGAGTGAAACATCAGAGAGTTGGACGGCTTGTTTTTCTCTTCATACGAATAATCGTATAAATCGCATGCTTGTGATGCGAATGCCATTGCACCAAAACAAAACCCTATATATTGAGAAAAACGCATTCATATCTCTTATGTAACCACTAAATACACCCTCAATAATACGCTTTTTTACTCAATATGCGATTCACTTTTTCTGTTGTCAGGTGGGAAATAGGCGACTTGTCCTGTAGGGCATTTCTTATGTCCGTACTGCGAATCGCCACCTTTTCTGGACAACTCAATACAGACCAACGAGTTAGGATCTCCTCGGCGTTATAAAACTTGGCAAAGTTTAATAAGTTGTCTGGCCCCATCACAAAAGTTAAATGGGCATTAGAGTATTGCGCCTCTAACGCTTGCAGGACAGCAAACGTCGTAACGCCACCATCTTGGCTAAGCAAACTTTCTTCGATTGGCGATCGCTCGACATTAGGCAGCGAGAGATCATCAATAAACGCATCCACCAGTTCACAACGCAGCGCATAATCGAGCATCACTTTGCCCCATGCATGGGCAATACTTGGCACGAGCAGCACCTTATCAAAATGAGTCAACGACTCTATGACGCTTTTATGCCCTAAACTGGGTGGATTAAACGCGCTTCCAAACACCGCAATATGGCTCATTTTCTTCCTTTCTGCTGCTAAACGGTCGTAGCAGTTTTCTAATCTGTTCAAATTGGTATGATATCGGCTAGACGCTTTAAGGGTATCAAGAATATCCGCAAATTTGAAAATACATTGCTTGCAGGAAGGAAACACAATGGAACAGTTGATTCGCGATGAGATGCGTGTCTTACCTTCAATTGACCCTGAATTTGAAGTGACACGTCGAGTCGATTTTATTAAACGCAAACTGCGAGAAGCAGGCTGCAAGTCTTTGGTACTGGGGATCAGTGGAGGGGTGGACTCCACCACTTGTGGCCGCTTGGCTCAGCTAGCCGTCAACCAACTCAATGAGGAAACCGATGGCGGTTACCAGTTCATTGCCGTCCGATTGCCCTATGGTGAACAGAAAGACGAAGATGAAGCCCAAATTGCATTGAAATTTATTGAGCCGACACATTCTGTCTCCGTCAATATTAAAGCGGGTGTGGATGGTATTCACGCCGCCACACAAACCGCCCTTGAAGGCACCGACTTGCTACCGACTGACGCACCAAAATTGGATTTTGTTAAAGGCAACGTGAAAGCGCGCGCGCGCATGGTTGCGCAGTACGAGATCGCAGGCTATGTGGGCGGGCTCGTACTCGGCACCGATCACTCAGCGGAAAACATCACTGGCTTTTACACCAAGTTTGGCGACGGCGCCTGTGACCTTGCACCGCTATTTGGTTTGAGCAAACGTCAAGTTCGTGAAGTGGCAGCTCACCTCGGCGCCCCAGAGCTATTAGTGAAAAAGACGCCAACCGCGGATCTTGAAGAACTGGCACCACAAAAAGCCGATGAAGACGCGTTGAACCTCACCTATGATCAGATCGATGATTTCCTAGAAGGGAAACCGGTATCAGAGGAAGTCTCGCAGCGTCTTGTGCACATCTACACCATCACGCAGCACAAACGTCAGCCTATCCCGACCATCTACGATTAATCTTATCGATAGATGCAGCGCGTTTGACGCCCCGTCACACGCGCTGCCCCACCACCCATCACCCAATTATGCCCTCCCCCTACCCAACGTCCACCTAAGCCGCTTTATTCGCTATTATTGGTCGTATCAATAAAACGACTAGCACCTCGGCACTGTTTTCACTAAAATGCGACCGATCAAACAAATTTCTTTCATTATCGCGTTAATATACCCATTAAGCGCCGCTTAACGTCGCGTTGGCTTGGGTGATAATGAGCGACGTAATAACCAAAAACCATGCATGTTGCAGCCCAGGTGGCTGACTGTAGAAAAGTGTGATTGTTTATGGATCAAGATAAGTTTACCAATATTTATCGCTTACCCACGGCGATTCAAATTCGCATTGGCAAATGGCAGCAGACCTTCAACGGAACATCAGACATTGTGCTTCACCGTGCTATTGAAGCGCGTAATAAACAGTACCGTAAACCTGATTTTTTCCCGGCGGGGTGGTGCGTCAACCTGTTTGATAATCAGGACATCTCCATCACCGAGCATGGTAAGTATATTCAAACCGCGATGCGTACCATGATGGACCGTAAGGTGTCGTATAAACGCATTTACCTCTCTCGAGTGCCGCTTGAGCAAGCGACGCCAGCCCTGGTCGCGTTCAAACAAGAGTTCATCGCCAAGCACAATCGTGTGGCGAAAAAATACAATCAAATTAAGAAAAAACAGTTCTTGCGCTTCGCATTAGAAGAGCTAGAGACACTCTATCCCTCGATACCAAAAGAGAAGTTTGACGTAACCCTGTGGAACAAATTGGTGGTGTCAGAGCTCGGCCAAGCGAAGAAATTTGCTAACCCCTACTTCGTGAAAAAGCACACCGTCTAGACGGCGCTGAGATTACACCGCCTTGACGATATCAGTCTGACGTTAGAGGCCGCTATCATCACAGTCCGTCACTCGTATTTGGCTAAAATCTCTTGATAACGGCTTTGTCCTTGCTCACCTGGCATCGATTTAAGCCGTTCAATGCCGCGCTGCAAATTAGCGATGTTTTTAGACGCGTGCCCACTTTCTGATTCGCGGCACAGTTGGTGCTTTGGTGACCAAGAATACCGCCAAAGCGGCTAAAACAAAGCCCATCACGCCCATCGCATCGAACGATTCACCAAACATCAACCACGCTTGGAAGGCGGTGACGGGCGGAACCAGGTAAAACACCGACGCCACACTCGACGCCACGCCATTTTCCACCATATAGAGTAGCAAGAGAATCGCAATGCAAGAGAGCACGACCACCATCCATACCAAGGTCATGATAAAGGCAGGAGACCAAACAATCACATTGGTTTCAAAGGTCAGCGCGACGGGTACAAACAGCAGTCCCGCGGCAAAATACTGCACGGTGGCCCCTCCAACCATATCCACGCCTTGGCAAAAACGCTTTTGGTACAGGGTGCCCAATGTAATGCCGATGAGCGACACCAAACAGACGGCAACCGCTAAGGTTTTGTGTTGCTCGGATTGCCAGTCCATTTTACCCATAAGCACAAGGCTAATACCCGCAAACCCAATCACCAGCCCTAACCACTGCGAGGGTTTAAACGAGTGCTGAGTAAAGACCACCAACAAAAACGCAGTAAGAATGGGTTGCAGACCAACCAACAGAGAGCTAAGACCCGCAGGCATACCAAGATGGATCGCAAAGTACGTACCGCCGAGATAAAAGCCGTGAATGAACAGCCCTACCACGCCACTATGAAGTAACGCTTTACCTCTCGGCAAGCGACGACGAAGTAGCACAATCAACAGCAGGAATAACGCGACGTTGGCGATCATTCGCAGTGACAACAAGGTCGCTGGCTCGGCGTACTGAAGACCAAACCTTGCTCCAACAAACCCCGATGCCCAAAGCACCACAAACACAAAAGGGATCAATCGCGCCCACATACACATTCTCCTCGCTTTTTATTCTGTTTTAACGTTACTGTAGTGGGTACAGGTTGATTTTAAAGGCACAGATCAGGTTAGTTTTATGGGTACAGAAAGATGGACAGTCGCAGCAAGTATCGCCAAGTAGAGCAGCTCATTCGCCAAGGTATCGAGGAGGGTCGATATGCCAGTGATGACAAATTGCCCTCTATCCGCACTTTATGCACGGAGTTAGACGTGGGCAAAAACACCGTCATTCGTGCCTATCAAGAACTCGAGGCGCAAGGCGTGATTTATACGCAGCAGAGATCGGGCTACCGAGTCAGCGCCAAAACGACACCACCGGCCCCCACTCAAAGGCCCATGCAAGTCGATTTACTGAGCGCTTGCAAAGAGATTCTCACCTACACCCCAAGCCAAGAACGGCTCGTAACCGGGTCTGCACACCCTTTTATCGACACACCGGCGATCAAAAGCCTGTACGCCGAAATTGGCCGCCACAGCCGACGCCAAGCACACATTCCTAGCCATTACCAACTGCCACCGGGGAACGATTTGCTGATCCGGCAGCTGGCGAAAATAAGTCATGATTTGGGGGTGGATGCACGCGGTGAGTCTTTGTCTGTCACCCATGGTGCCCAACAAGCGATCAGCCTCGCCCTGCGTGCACTGACACAGCCAGGCGACATCGTCGCGGTCGAATCGCCTTGTTACTTTGGCAATCTGCTACTGATGGAATCGCTGGGCCTTAAAGTGGTAGAAGTGCCGAGTTGTCCTCGAGATGGCTTAGATCCGAACGCACTTGAACAAGCACTTGACCGCTGGGATATTAAGGCGATTTTAGTCACTCCCAACTTTACCAACCCAACGGGAGCCTGCATGCCACTCGCGGCCCGTATTCGATTACTAGAGGTGTCAGGCGCGGTGCCCATCATTGAAGATGATGTGTTTGGCGCATTGGCCTACGACCAAAGCATCACGCCACTGAAAACACTCGATAAGGACAACCGGGTCATCTATGTCAATTCGCTCTCGAAGATGCTCGATTCGCGGTTGCGGATCGGCTGGATTATGGCGGGTCAATACCAAGCGCAGATTGAGCGTTACCTGATGAGCGATAACATGGGCAGCCTTAACCTGATGCAGTCTGCCGTGGCAGAGTTTCTCACCACCGGTAAATACCGCTCGCACGTGCAGAAAATGCGCCGGCTCTATCAGCACAACACTAAACTGTTTATCACCCAGTTGGATCTCGCCTTGCAGCGCTATCCCACCCTTTCAGGTCGCTATTCACTACACCAACCGCAAGGCTCTTTTTTAGTCTGGCTAACCTTGCCCGACCACTGCGACAGTCAAACCATCTATCAACACGCGAAGCCACGTGGAATAAGCCTTCTCCCCGGCTCACTCTTTGCCACCGGCACGCAATTCCAACACTCGATGCGCTTTAGCTGCGCCAACTTAACCACCACCGCGGATTGGCAGCAAGGTATTGAGGATTTGGCAAGCCTCATCGCTCAATCCTCTCACTGAGTCTTGTTAGACAAGTAAAAGGGAGCCTGTGATTACCCTCACAGGCTCCCTTTTGTCTTTTTCGCTGATTGATTTAGGCAGCAGCTTTCTTTAAGCGGATAATGGCTTTAAGCAGATGATGACTTTAAGCACCTGACTATATTACGCGTTAGAGGCTTTGCGATGCCCTTCTTGCAGGTGGACAAAATCCACCAGATCGTCACCAGATACTTGATACGCCTGACCAAATCCCTTAACGAACAAGCCCTGCTCTGCTTTGAGATTAAACAGCACAAAGTCTTGCAACTGACTCAAGCCATCAATGATCTCACCAAAGCGCTCTTGCATCTGCGCGATCACTTGTCGCCATTGCTCGCTTTCTCGCTCCACAACGTGTGCAGTGGCATCAAAGGTTAAGCGCTTGCGAGCAAAGAGTTGCTTGGAGCTGTCTTCATCTTCAATCAACATGATGGACACCGTCGGGTTCGCCTGCAAATTGCGCGCGTGACGGGCAATCTCAGAAATCAGCACAAAGTATCCCTCTTGATTTTGTACAAACGGCGCGTAACTGACATTGGGTTTGCCATGTTCGTCGACTGTCGCCAACTGCAATGTCTTACGCGCTTGACGAAATTCTTTGATTTCTGGACCTAAGCGACCTTGCAAGCGTTCCTGCTTGACCTGTTGTTCCATGTTGAGCTCCTGATTGTCTTTCTCAATTTTATGATTGTTGTTAAGTCCTGGCGGTGCGCGGTTACTTTGATAAACCTTTATAATGCGCATGCCACTGGTGAAACTGTTCAACCTGACTCGCAATGAGTTCACGTTTTTCATTGCGCCCCAAGTAGATCTTGAAGATGTTGTTGCCCTCTTGACTAAAGAAACCAAAATAGTGGCTCTCACGTCCCATAAAAGGCTTACTGACTAAGGCAATCGCACGTACGTTGTCGAGTTTGAGATGCCCATGCATCTGACCTTCGCGTCCCATTAGGTTGTAGTAGCCGCGGGCCACTTTCCCTTTTGGAAACGGCGCTTTGACTTCAAAAATAGAGCCAAATGAGTGGACTATTGTCGTCACTGGCCCAAAGTCAACCAACGCTTCCAGCATAGCTTGCGCATGGTCGCCCGAGATCAAGGTCACCATCTCCGTCGGCAAAGCGGCCACCACGTCATACTCACTGACTCCTAACTGCTCTGCGATGGCAGCAGGCAATAATGCTGGGTCGCTGTCTAATAGCGCTGCGACTTGCTGAGCAAGCGTGTCTGGCTGTTGGGTCTTTGTCATTACTGAATCCATAAACGTTCCATTTCTAAGCGATTGAACCGACATGATGAGGGCTCATTGAGGCGGGTTGATAATAAAATTGTAGAACCTTGATCGCCGCTTGTGCCAAGTCTTGAGGTTTTATCCGCGAAGGCAAAATGCAACGGATCAGAGGTTTCTTTACCGAGCACTGATTCATCAAATTGATGGATATCCAACATGCTATTTACTCGCTTAGCGCTTGTCAGCTCTTGCTTCGCGCCAAAATCTTAAAAACTGGACAAGATCATAATTCCGCGTTAATGATAATGCAATTGATAATTGATCTTATTTGCATTGTAAGTAATAATCTTGGCAATTTGTTGATGTCGGACAAGAGAATTCACCGTGAATGTCAAACGCTACACTATCGCAGGAACGCTCTCACTAGCGGTTCACGGGGCCATATTACTCGTCGCTCATGAAGCGAAAGTATTTGCGATGCCCGCGGGAACGCAGTCTCAAAGTGTCTCAATTAACTTTAAAGCAGCGGCAGTTCCAGCGCCTAGTGTCTCGCCAGAGGCCGACCTGCCCGTGAAACCGGAACCTGCACCGATCGAAGCGGCAGCTATTGCCGAGCCGATCCCGACACCGATGTCCACGCCAGATAAACCTGCGGTGAAGACAGACACAGCTATTGTGAAACCGGACACAGCTGTAGTGAGGCCAGACAAAGCTGCGGTTAGACCAGAAAAAACAATAGTGAAAAAGCCGGTCAGCAAAGACCCAATCAAAAAGGTGGTCGCCAAACAAGAAACGACGAAACCAGTCGTGGCGAAAACGCCCCCAAAAAAG
Organism: Vibrio sp. R11-SG3-ISO3-SZ; assembly: GCF_059834345.1. Classification (NCBI taxonomy): domain Bacteria; kingdom Pseudomonadati; phylum Pseudomonadota; class Gammaproteobacteria; order Vibrionales; family Vibrionaceae; genus Vibrio; species Vibrio sp. R11-SG3-ISO3-SZ. The sequence continues at coordinate 5,864 of NZ_JCBDGX010000105.1, read as the reverse complement.
GCGGCGCCTAAGCCGAAAGAAACTGCCAAGGTGGCCAATACTCAGGCAGCGCCTGCCAACGCCAAGCCAACAGAAGCAACACCGGCTGAGCCTGCCCCAACGGACACCGCAAAGGTCCCACAAAAAGCCAATCAAGGCGCCAGCGCGCAGCCCATCTTGGTCGAGAAGCCCTCTTTCTTGAGTCGCCCAACCGCGCCTCACTACCCAAGACTGGCGAGAAAACGGGGCTTGGAAGGCGTCGCTTTGTATGAAATTTGGCTCGACGATGAAGGAAATCAAGTCAAACAGGTGCTTATCAGCTCATCCGGAGCCACCTTGCTCGATAAATCCGCGTTGGATGCGATTAAGCAGTGGCAGTTTTCTCCTCACACTGTGAATGGGCACTCCATGGCCCACCGCGTGCATATTCCCGTTCGTTTTAAGTTGGATCGATAATGGAACACATTGAACAAATACAGCAACAACTGGGCCTTATGGCTTGGCCCTTGATTTTCTGCTCTGCACTGACGGTCATGATCATCCTCGAACGCTTGTTCCAAGTTCTGGTCAGCACCGGTGTGGGCAAGCGCGCCGTATCAAGAGAACTCAACCAACTGAGCCCGACTGACAATCAAGCCATTGAGCAACTTGCGAAACGTTGGTCACCACGTCGTCCGCTGCTTTTTAAGGGTGTGGCCATGGTGTTAGCCCATCACTCCTTTGCTAAGTCACTTCGAGAAGATGTGGCCGGGATGTGGTTACAAGAAAAACGCCACCAGCTCAATTCTGGGTTGCGCCTATTGACCTTGATTGGCGTCATCAGCCCGTTGATCGGATTGCTCGGCACCGTGCTTGGGCTGATTGAGATGTTTAAAGGCGTGGCGGCCTCTTCGGGTAACATCACGCCCAATGATCTGGCTGACGGCCTTGGCCTCGCCATGCGTACCACCGCTGCAGGGCTTTTGATCGCGCTGCCCGCCATCGCTGGCGCGCAGTTGCTGGGGTTGTGGGCCGACCGCGTTACCGCCAAGCTCGAGCACACATTAAATTACGTCAATTTATGGTTGGAAGGGGTTAGCGTGAAAGCCAATACACCACCGATGACCGTGACCAAAAACGCTGATGAGCATGTTCACCCCATCCGAGAAAAGCGAGTGAACGCATGATCAAGTTACCCCACAATGAATCACGATTTGGGCTGACACCGGATCTCACACCACTGCTCGACATCATCTTCATCGTGATGGTGTTTTTGATGCTGACCGCGGCGGTAAAACTTGATTCATTGGAAGTGGATCTGCCCACCACCGACTCGAATCAGGTGTCTACGGTGGATAAGCGCTCTCTGACCATCAACATTCTCGATGCGGCGCCACATTGGGCGATAGACGGCCAAACCTATCTCGATTGGCACAACTTTACGCTCGCTTTGCTCGAGCAACACCAATCGAACCCGCAACCGATCGTTGTCGGCGCAGAGAAAACCGCCGACGTTCAGCATTTGGTCAAACTGCTGGCCTACTTACAAGAAAACGGCATTCAAGCCACGCAGCTGCTGACTGAGCAGCCCAATTAATTTAAGGCAAACCTTGTTTATGACTCAACGTATTATATTCTCTGAACGTACTAAGTTATCTCAGCACCCTAGCCAGACAGCGCGTGCTACACGAACTTTCTCAAAAGCAAGATGGGGACGCACGATCGGCCGCCTCACTGCGGCGGTGTCACTGTGTGCGCTCTCGCTCACCGCCTTCTCTCACCATGCGATGGCAAGTGAGCGCATCATAAGCGCCGGCAGCGCCGTTACTGAGCTATTGATTGCGCTAGACCAGCAGCAAAGTCTCGTTGCGGTGGATGTCACCAGTGAGCTGCCAGAGGGACTCACACTACCCAAAATTGGCTATCATCGCCAACTGTCATCAGAGGGGCTATTGGCTTTAGGCCCGAATCGACTCATTGGCTCCGATGAAATGGGCCCCGCTTCTGCGCTCGCTCAGCTTAAATCAGCGGGCGTCGCGGTGGATATTGTCAACACCAAACCGACTGCCGAAGGTCTACTTGAGCGCATTGATGAGATTGCCGCGCTGACGGATTCTAGCGAGCATGCTGCGCAACTCAAGCAGAATGTCGAGCGTCAACTGGCCAATTTAGAGCAGCGCCGTCAGCAGATCGCGACGCCGAAAAAAGTGCTGTTTTTGTTGATACATGAAGGTCGCCCCGCCAACGTCGCCGGTGCCGACACCACGCCTAACGCGATTATTGAACTTGCGGGCGGCATTAACCCTGCAGCTTCGACACTTTCTTCCTACAAACCGCTGTCGAGTGAGGCGATGGTCGAGATGCAACCCGACATTATCCTCGTCAGTGGCCGCAGCTACCAAAGCTTGGGCGGTGCGGATGAGATATTAAAAAAGTTACCGATGCTCGCCGCCACACCTGCGGGTCAAAACAAAGCCTTCATCCAAATTGATGGTCATGCTTTAGTCGGTGGATTGGGGCTGAAAAGTTTGGCTGAAGCGGAGCGCATCAGCGCGTTGCTGCTATAACCCGCCACTCAAGCGACAAGCCTCAGACTGGCAACATACAAGACTGGATTGTGACTTTAACGCTATGATATTAAACCTATGATTTTGAAAAGAATCCCGCTACCCATTACGCTCGGTCTTTTTGCTGTCTTGCTGCTTATCACAGCGATCAGCTCAATCACCGTTGGGCCAATGAATATTGGATTTATCGAGAGTGTACAGAGCTTGTTGCTTAAATCGGAGCAACTGGCACCGCACGTGCATTTGGTGATCCATGAAATTCGCTTTCCGCGTACCCTACTGTGTATGTTAGTCGGCGCGATTTTAGCCCTGTGCGGCACGGTGATGCAGGGGCTGTTTCGCAACCCACTGGCCGAGCCGGGGATCATTGGTGTCTCTGCTGGGGCCTCCTTAGGGGCAGCGATCGCCATTGTGATGTTTGCCGATGTGTTCGCCGAATACCCAACCTTGATGAATATCGCCGCACTGCCCATGTTTGCTTTTTTGGGCGGCGCGTTAACCACGGTCCTGGTCTACAAATTGGGCACCAGTAAGCTCGGGACGTCTGTCACCATCATGCTGCTAGCAGGGGTAGCGATCAGTGCCCTCTCTGGGGCAGGCATTGGCTATATGAATTTCATCGCGGACGATCAAATGTTGCGCGATCTGTCGCTCTGGTCGATGGGCTCACTGGCGGGCGCAAACCTCACAAGCCTTGCGCTTTGTAGCGTCACCTTGCTGATTCTTGGCGCTTGCTTTTATCGACGGGCGATGGCGCTCAATGCTCTCTTGCTTGGCGAAGCGGAGGCGGCGCATCTTGGCATCGCCGTTCAGCGTCTCAAACGTCAGTTGATTCTACTGACCGCCATTGGCGTTGGGGTCACGGTGAGCGTCTCAGGGATGATCGGCTTTATTGGCTTAGTGATTCCCCATTTAGGACGCATGTTGACCGGACCAGATCACCGCAGCCTGCTGCCTATCTCTGCTCTGATGGGCGCACTGCTGCTTACCTTTGCCGATATGTTTTCTCGTGTTGCGGTCGCCCCAGCTGAACTGCCTGTAGGCATCGTCACGGCGATCATTGGCGCACCGTTTTTCATCTATCTGCTGTTTCAACAAAAAGGGAAGATTTTGTAATGGACGCTCCATCCATCTCCGCTCAAGGTCTGTCGATGCACTTTGGTCAGCGCTGTGTATTGGATAACATCGACCTTGATATTCACGCCGGAGAAGTGACTGCGCTGCTCGGGCCAAACGGCGCGGGGAAAAGTACCTTGCTGAAATTGTTGTGTCGGGAGATCCCTTCACGTCACGATATTCGCTATTTTGGCCGCGCAGCAAACCAATGGCCAAATGATGAACTGGCCAGACACTTAGGCATGCTTCCTCAGCACAGTACCCTGAGTTTTCCGTTTCTTGCCCATGAAGTGGTGGAGCTTGGGGCAATACCGCTCAACTTGGCGCACAAACAGACCCAAGCGGTAGCGGCTAAGTACATGTCGCTCACCGATGTCAGCCACCTGAGTGAACGCTTGTACCCCTCCCTGTCTGGCGGAGAGAAACAGCGCGTGCATCTCGCGCGAGTGTTAGTCCAACTCGATCAGTCCGCTGAGAAAAAAATCCTCATGCTCGACGAACCGACCTCCGCACTGGATCTGGCCCATCAGCACAACACACTGCGAATTGCACGCCAATTAGCCGATGAACACCATACCGCCGTCGTCGTCGTGTTGCACGACCTCAACCTCGCGGCGCAATACGCCGATCGACTTGTTATTCTGCATCAGGGAAAAATTGCTTGTGACGCCAAACCTTGGCAAGCGTTAACGCCAAGTCTCATCGAGCAGGTGTACGGCTACCAAGCATTAGTCAATCGCCATCCCTCGTTGGACTTCCCCATGGTAATGCCCGCTGCGTAAATCTTAAGAGAGCAGGCGCCGTCTTAAGCCGGCGCGCTCCAATACACGCGCGCAAATTTCTTCCACGGATAACGAGGTGGTGTTGATGTAGGGAATGGCCTCACGGCGAAACAGTGCTTCAACATGTTCAAGCTCTTGTTGGCACTGCTGACTACTTGCGTAATCGCTGTCAGCCAGTCGGTTCTGGCGAATCTGCGTTAGGCGCTCAGAATCGATAGTGAGGCCGAACAATTTGTGCCGCACCACTTCAAACTCCGGCAATAACCTCAAACGCTGAATATCTTGCTCGATAAACGGGTAGTTCACGACCCGCAAACCAAACTGCATCGCCATGTAGAGACTGGTCGGTGTTTTACCGCTGCGCGACACGCCCAATAAAATGATGTCCGCCTCATCCAAGCCTCTGAGAGTAATGCCATCATCATGTGCAAGGGTGTATTCAATGGCGGCAATGCGGTCAAAATAGCGATGTGAATCTTTACTGACACTGCGCGAACGTTGCAACTTGGGTTTGGCCTCCATCTGAATATCGTCTTGGACTTTTTGCACCAAGCTTTCCAATACGTCGTAGCAATGCGCCGGAGCCTGCAATAGCTTGGCCCTTAGTTCACCAATCACCATAGAGAAAAACACCAGCGGCTTGACGCCGTGGGTACGATACGAGGCGTCAATCTCTTTAACTAGCGCCGCCAATTTCTCTTCACTTTCCACGAACGGAAAGGTCTTTTCATTCGCGTAAAAAGAGAACTGCCCCAAAACGACATGCCCTAATGTCTCGCACGTGAGTGCCGTGCCATCAGAAACATAGAATACATCACGACTTTGACTATCAATTTGCATGGTTTGTTGAATAGCTAAAATAATGTTGAGTAGGATGACATTCATAATATCGATAATAAAACCCTGCTGACTATTACGTCCCCCACAGCTTTTTAAATTGGTTCGCCTTTTTTTAAGTTGATACGTAATCGTTTGCTTTAAGTCCCTACAAGCTGCAATGTTTCTGGAGAAAGACATGCAAAAGAACACCCTCTGGTTTAATGGTCTATCCATGGATGATGTCGACAAAGTCGGCGGTAAAAATGCGTCCCTCGGAGAGATGGTGTCCAACCTAGCCAATGCGGGCGTGAGCGTCCCCAACGGCTTTGCCACCACCTCTTATGCGTTTAACCGCTTCCTCGACTTTGAAGGCCTAGATGACCGAATTCACCAACTGCTCGATGACCTGAACGTCGACGATGTTGAAGCCCTACGCCAAACCGGCGCCACCATACGACAATGGGTGCTTGATGCGCCATTCCCCGCCGACCTCGAAGCCGATATTCGTGAGCATTATCTGCAATTGGTCGACGGTAACCCCGAGCTTTCCGTCGCAGTGCGCTCTTCTGCCACCGCCGAAGATCTTCCCGACGCCTCCTTTGCCGGACAGCAAGAGACCTTC
>NZ_JCBDGX010000104.1:0-53135 GCF_059834345.1 Vibrio sp. R11-SG3-ISO3-SZ | reverse complement strand
GCAGCCTCGCGATGGGCGTTCTCCTCGCTATGGTCGCAGGTATGACAATGGCCTTTATTTTTGGTGTACTGACACTCAGCCTGAGTGCCAACCAAGTCGCGACAGGCTTAGCGCTGACCATTTTTGGTACTGGTTTGAGCGCCTTCCTCGGCGGCAGTTTAGTGGGTTCCACCCTTGAAGGCTTTCAACCGATAGCAATTCCGCTGCTTAGCGATCTGCCTTTTCTTGGGCCGCTGCTTTTTCAACATGATCTATTGGTTTACGCCAGCTTTGTTCTGGTCGGTGTTAGTGCTTGGGTGCTCAGTCGGACGCGCGCTGGGTTGGTGATCCGCGCTGTCGGTGAGAACCCGCATTCGGCCAATGCCCTTGGCATTGAAGTGATCAAAGTACGCTACCTTGTCACGCTACTGGGCGGCGCACTTGCAGGACTGGCGGGCGCCTACATGTCTTTAGCCTATACCCCAATGTGGATGGAGAACATGACAGCAGGTCGAGGCTGGATTGCGCTAGCTCTGGTAGTCTTCGCTTCATGGAAAGTGGGCCGCTTGATGCTTGGTGCCTACTTGTTCGGCTTGACGTCGATTATGCACTTAATGATGCAAGGGGTCGGCTTGGACATCTCGCCCAACTTATTAGCCATGACCCCCTACGTCGCCACTATCGTTGTGATGGTATTACTCAGTTCCAACGAGTTACGCCAAAAATTGGCAACGCCAATGAGCCTTGGTAAACCGTTTGATCCTAAACGCCATTGATTGTTTTTATGTTTGTGGTAATAGCGTCCGTGCATTAAAACGGTGCACGGGCACTATTATTTCGCACAACAATGAATCACACCACCCTCATCCACCACGCGCATCACTCACATCCCTCGAAACTAAGAAGCACGTAAACCTCACCCCACACCAGATTTGACGGGCGTTGCGCGATTATTTTCACCCTTAGGCTAAAAATACGACCAATTGGTCAAGTTTTTGCTATGCAGATAAATAAGAATCAGTTTCAGCTTAGGTTCTTACTACTCAAACCAAAAATGAAAACGGAGAATTTCATGAAAATGAATCAGTGGATGACAGCGGTGGCCTTGTCAGTGACCTCGTTGCTCTCAGCTTCAACGCTTGCAGAAGATGAAGTCAAAGTCGGCTTCGTCTATGTGGGTCCCGTCGGCGATCATGGCTGGAGCTATGAGCACGACCAAGGCCGCATTGAGATGGAAAAACATTTCGCTGGAAAGGTGAAAACCACCTTTGTCGAAAACGTACCCGAAGGGGCTGACGCTGAGCGCGTGATCACTCAGTTGGCGAAATCAGGTAACGATGTCATCTTTACCACCTCGTTTGGCTTTATGAACCCAACACTGAAAGTCGCCAAACGTTTCCCAAACATCACCTTTGAACACGCCACGGGCTACAAAATGGCGAAAAACCTTGGCACCTACACTCTTCGTACCTATGAAGGCCGTTATGTATCTGGCGTTGCTGCGGGCATGGCGACAAAGAGCAATACCCTTGGTTACATCGCGTCTTTCCCTATTCCGGAAGTGATCCGCGACATTAACTCGGTCTATCTTGGTGCGAAAAGTGTCAACCCCGATGTGAAACTGAAAATTGTTTGGGTCAACACTTGGTACGATCCGGGCAAAGAGTCTGACGCCGCGAACGCGCTCATCGACCAAGGCGTAGACATCATTATTCAACACACCGACAGCCCGGCGCCTCTGATTGCTGCGGAAAAACGCGGTGTGATGGGGATTGGACAAGCTTCCGACATGAGCCACTTCGCGCCGAAAGCCCACATGTTCTCGGTACGAGATAACTGGGCACCACATTACATTAAAACGGTACAGGGAACGATGGATGGCACTTGGGCACCACAAGACTATTGGGGTGGTCTAAAAGATGAGTTGCTGCAAATTGTCTCGATCAATCCAGACCTGCCAGCTGAGATCAAAGACGCCATTGCCGAAACCGAGGCGAAGATCAAATCAGGTGAGTTCCATCCGTTTACCGGCCCGATGAAAGATAACCAAGGCAACGAAGTCATTGCAGCGGGATACACACTCAATGACAAAGAGCTTGCGGGCGTGAACTGGTACGTCGAAGGTATCGACGCAAAAATTCCTAACTAAACCTATATAGGCTCGCATCTCGCTCACGGGTGCGAGCCTTTTTTTACCTAAATAGTTGACCAGTTGGACAAGATAATAAGAACAGAGGAAGTTATGTTGGAGCTCATGATCAATCGTGAGGTTGTTAAGATTGCGTCCCTCGACGCCGACACCATGTTGCTTAACTACCTACGCGAACACAAACAACTGACCGGCTCAAAAGAGGGCTGTGCCAGCGGTGATTGCGGCGCATGCACTGTTGTAATGGTGGAATCAGACCCAAACGGCGAACTGAGCTACAAACAAATCAATGCCTGTATCACCCCCGTTCACGCGCTGCATGGTAAGCAAATCATTACCGTCGAGCACCTCAAACAAGCGCAAGCCTTGCATCCGGTGCAACAAGCGGTGGTCGACAAAAATGGCACCCAGTGCGGTTTTTGCACGCCTGGGATTGTGATGTCCCTTTACGCACTATCAAAGCAAAAACAGACAGTGTCACACCCGAGTGACTACCTCGCAGGAAATTTGTGTCGCTGTACTGGCTACGGCCCGTTGATCGAGGTCGCCAACACCATCGCAAGCCAGTCAATCGACGATCCGCTGGAGCAAGACACCAGCGCAGTGAAAACCTGGATCGCCAGTGTCGATGACGCCGCTTGCCACCACTACGCTAGACCCAAAACGCGCCTTGAACTGGCGCAAGCCAAATCCCAAATGGTGAGCGCTAAACTGATTGCTGGTGGCACAGACCTCTCATTGGAAGTCACCCAACAAGGTCGCTCACTACCTGAACTGATCGACATCTCTAATGTCGATGATCTTCTCACCATCACCGAGACCACCTCTGGTTGGCGTATCGGTGCTGCGGTGCCGATGGACCGTGTACACGCCTTTGTACGCGAGCATTTCCCCAGTGCCGATGAGGTGATTGAAAGACTGGGCAGTTTAACCATTCGCCACCGCGCAACGCTTGGCGGTAGCTTAGGCCACGCCTCACCGATTGGCGATATTGCTCCTCTGTTGATGAGCCTCAACGGACGTATCGAAGTGGATGATGGCGTCACGAAAACGCTGTTCGCCCCCGAGGACTACATCACGGGCTACCGTGAAACCTTATTGCGTGGCCATCAATGGATCAGTGCGTTTCACCTACCCAGACTCGCGCCCAATCAACATCACGCGATATACAAGATAAGCAAACGCTATGAAGACGACATCGCCACGGTCACCCTAGGCATCAATATGACGATAGATAGCGACCAGCGTGTCAAGAATTGCATCATTTCCGCTGGCGGAGTCGCCGCAAAATCGGTGCGCCTCAACGAACTTGAGAAAGTCTTTGTCGGGCGTCCTCTGAGCCTGCCCATCGTCCATGCGGCGCAAGACAAGGTTCCTGAGGTTATTCAGCCGCTGTCCGATGTCCGTGGCAGCGCGCAATATCGAGTTAAGTTAGTGCAAAACCTGCTCAAACGTTTCTATCTGCAAACAGAGCACATTGATGTGAGGTTGGTGCACCATGCGTAAATTAACCGTACTTGAAGAGGCTCAAAACAGACAGCCATCCAAGATTGTTGGCCGCTCCGTCAAGCATGAAAGCGCCGACCGACAAGTCAGCGGCGAGGCCCGTTTCGTCGACGACTACCCCACGCCAACGGGTTGCTTGCATGCGGCGGTGATCACCAGTCGCGTCAGCAAAGGCCGAATCACACGGTTGGACGTTGAGCGCGTTCGCGCGGCAGATGGTGTCGTCGCTGTGCTGAGTGAGTGCGACCTCCCTGCGCATAAAGACATCGGTGCGATTTTTCCCGGCGATCCACTGCTGACGATCGACCAACACATTCATTTCCACGGCCAGCCCATCGCATTAGTGCTGGCACGTAGCCACCAGCAAGCATGGCGCGCCGCTTCACTCGCTGAGGTGGAGTATGAGGTCGATGACCGAGTGATACTCCACCATCAAGACGCAGTTGGCCAAGCGCCACTTCTGCCACCGCACCAAATGGGCTCAAGCAAAGCGCGCGACTGGCAGCAAGGCGCGGATGTGGTGATTAATGGCGAACTGCATGTGGGCGGCCAAGAGCATTTTTACCTTGAAGGTCAAGTCAGCTTGGCGCACCTGACTGAAGAGGGTGGCATTTTTGTTCAATGTTCCACTCAACACCCCTCTGAAGTGCAAAAGCTCATTGCCGAAGTGCTCGGTCTCGATTTCAACCGCGTCACCGTTGATATGCGCCGCATGGGCGGTGGATTTGGCGGTAAGGAGAGCCAAGCGGCGCAATGGGCATGCTTAGCGTCATTGGGTGCGTACTACACTCGACAAGCGGTCAAGCTGCGCTTGCCGCGCGCGCTCGATATGACGGCAACAGGCAAACGCCACCCTTTCTATCAAAGCTATCAACTGAGTGCCGACCGCAACGGTATCATTCAAGGCGCCAATATTGCCATTCATGGCCTATGCGGCCACTCACCGGATCTCTCTGATGCGATTGTCGACCGCGCGATGTTTCATGCCGACAACGCCTATTCACTCGGTGAAGCGACCATCGTGGGTCATCGCTTAAAAACCGACACTGTGTCTCATACGGCGTTTCGTGGTTTCGGTGGCCCGCAAGGGATGATAGTCATAGAAAAAGCGATGCAAGAGTTAGCGATTGCCACCGGCCAAGACCCGCTCGATGTGCGTCTTAACAATCTCTATAACGAGAATAAGCACACCACGCCTTACGGCATGGAAGTGTCTCAACACCAAGAGATGCGAGAGCTGATAACATCGCTCGAAGATCGCTGTGATTATCGTCAGCGCCGAGAAGCGATTGCGCAATGGAACCTCACTCATCCATATCTGAAAAAAGGTTTGGCGCTTACCCCGGTGAAGTTTGGAATTTCATTTACTGCCAAGCACCTCAATCAAGCTGGCGCCTTGATTCATGTCTACACCGACGGTTCGGTACAGGTCTCACACGGCGGCACCGAGATGGGCCAAGGTTTACACACCAAAGTGGGACAAATCGTCGCGCAAACCCTGGGCGTCTCACTTGATGCCATACTGGTCACCTCAACACGCACCGATAAAGTGCCCAATACCTCACCGACCGCCGCCTCTTCGGGCGCCGATCTCAACGGCATGGCGGCGCACAACGCGGCGGCAGAGATCAAACAAAGGCTGATTGAGTTTGCTAAAAGCCATTATCAAGTCGCAGAGATCGATATCGAAGGCGGTCAATTGATCGGTACCACAACGCCAGTCAGTTGGGCGGAACTGGTACAAGCGGCGTATATGAACCGCGTTTCCCTCTCCGCGACCGGCTTCTATCAAACGCCGAAAATCGGCTATGACAGAGCCAGCGCGAGCGGTCGACCGTTTTACTACTTTGCCCTTGGCGCCTCGTGTTCTGAAGTGATGATCGACACGCTAACCGGTGAAATGACCGTCGAGCGCGTCGACATCCTCCACGATGTTGGCAACAGCTTAAATCCGGCCATCGATAAAGGCCAAATTGAGGGCGCCTTTATCCAAGGTTTAGGCTGGTTAACCTGTGAAGAATTGGTCTGGGCAGACGATGGGCGTTTACTCAGTAACAGTCCAATGAACTACAAAATCCCCACCATTGGTGATTACCCCAAACAGTTTCACATCGATTTGTTCGACAAACCCAACCCAGAAACCAGCATCTATCGCTCTAAAGCGGTGGGTGAACCGCCATTTATGCACGGCATCAGCGCTTGGTGCGCCATTTTTGATGCGATCTCGTCCATTAGCGAACACCAACACGCCGCCTTGCTGCATGCGCCTGCGACCAGCGAGGCGATTCTCTCTGCATGCGAAGACCAACTGACCTGGCTCGAGCAACGAGCGAAGGAGCACAGCCATGACTAATTCGCCATTTCTCCATTCCCGCTCACTCTCATGGCTCAGTGCCTGTCAGCAGCTGGAGACACAAGGTGTGGCTTACTGCATCGCTACCGTGATTGCCAGTGTCGGCTCGGTACCTCGTAATCAAGGCGCTAAGATGGTGATCACCGAGAGCGCCCAGTTTGACACGCTTGGTGGTGGAAACTTGGAATACCAAGTGATTGAAAAAGCGCGTCAAGGGCTCGCAACATCCCAATCGACTCTTACCATCGAACGCTTTTCTCTCGCCGCCGATCTTGGCCAGTGTTGCGGCGGCGGTGTGCAAGTGATGTTGGAGTATTTCCTTACCCAAACACCACACGTCGTCGTGTTTGGGGCTGGGCATGTCAGCCAAGCGCTGTGTCGGATCTTAACTGAGCTGCCCTGCCAGTTGCATGTTGCCGATACCCGCAGTGAGTGGTTAGCTCCGCTCAAAGATGCCCACATTCATACCCATCTAATCGAGGATGTCACGCAAACCCTTACATCGCTACCTAGCCATGCTTACATCGTGGTGATGACGCAAGATCACGCCCTCGATTTCGACATTACTCGCCAAGCCTTGGATGCCAACAGGTTTGCTTTCGTTGGTTTAATCGGTTCAGAGGGGAAAAAGCAGCGCTTTAGCTATCGCCTGAAAGAGCAACTGGCCGACCCGGCCACGCTTGAGCACCTCACCTGCCCGATTGGGCATCCTAATGTCAAAGGCAAACTGCCGATGCAAGTGGCTATTTCGGTCGCAGCGCAGCTCAATGCTTACTTTGCCAGCCACACATCCTCGCCGATAGAAACGAGCCCAGAATCGCTTTGGCGCGAGGCCAACGACGCTCGTCAACTCGTGACCTCCCAACTCAAAAGGAATGCGCATGACCACAGCTAAAACCACAAGTGATACCTCACGTAAACGCCCGATTGCACAGCTCGATGGCTTCGCGCTCAGTCAGATTTGCGCCAGTTTGCGCTGGCAAGCCTTGGTGATGGAATCGGCACCCTTTCAAGACGGTGAAGCACTGCGCCATAGCGCAAGCCGTGCCTTCCAGCAGCTTGAAGAGAAAGATTGGCTTGAGGCCTTTGCCGGGCATCCAATGATCGGCGATCTCGCCAGTCTAGAAAAGAAATACGCGCAAGGCCGAGCACTCAGTGAAAAAGAGCAGAGCCACGTGGCCAGCGCCGATAGAGAGACCCTAGAGCGATTGCTCACGCTCAATCAGCGCTACCGAGAGAAATTCGGCTTCATCTTCATCGTCTGCGCGACCAACAAAAGTGCCAAAGAGATGCTTGCACTGCTTGAATCGCGGATTGGTCGAAGCCGAGAAGTGGAACTGCGCGAAGCCGCGCAAGAACAGATCAAAATCAGTCAAATTAGAATGGAAGCTTATTTATGAACACGCTCAGTTGCCATATCCTCGACACCGCCAGTGGTCACCCCGCAGCAAACATTGAAGTGGCACTCTATCCACTTGGCGCACAGGATCCCATCGCCCGCATGCACACCGACGATGATGGCCGCGCCCGTTTTGAAAACACCACAATAGCAGCAGGCAGTTATACCCTGCGATTTTTAGTCGCCCCCTACTGCCAACGCGTATTTTCCAACGCCTTTTTCCCCTACGTGGACGTGCACTTTAGCGTTTCAGACACGCGTCATATCCACATTCCTCTGCTGCTCTCTCCTTACGCTTACTCCAGTTATCGAGGCAGTTAATCATGGCTAAACAGATTCACCGTGGCGCCTTGTTGCACTTTCCAACAGCGACATCTGAGCCCCAAAAGCACTATGAGTATTGGCGCGATGGCGTATTGGTCATCGAAGAGGGCAAAATCGTTCATGTGGGTGATGCCAACGCCTTCTTCGCCCACTCTGCCAACCAAGATCTCCTCACACAGGGACGAGTCAAGGTTCACTCCGGTTTATTGATTCCTGGCATGATTGACTCTCATGTTCATTTCCCGCAGATTGAGATCATCGCCAGTTATGGAAAACAGCTGTTAGATTGGCTCAACACCTACACCTTTCCCACTGAGCTTCGTTTTAGCGATGCCCATTACGCCAAGCAGCAAGCCGACTTTTTTCTGCAACAGTTGTTTGCCCACGGCACCACCACAGCCAGTGTCTATGCCACAGTGCATCCGCAGTCGGTCAACGCATTTTTCAGCGCCGCGCAAGACTACGATGCGCGCATGGTCTGTGGCAAGGTGATGATGGACCGATTCTGTCCTGACGCACTGCAAGACACGCCTGAGACCAGCTATCGTGATAGCAAAGCCTTGATTGAGCGCTGGCACAAAAATGGCCGTGCTCTTTATGCCATCACGCCGCGTTTTGCGCCGACCAGCACACCGGAGCAGTTAGCGAAGGCGGGACAACTGGCCAATGAGCACCCCGATACCTTCATTCAAACTCATTTAAGCGAAAACATTAACGAAGTCGCTTGGGTTCAATCGCTTTACCCAGACGACAGCGATTACCTTAGCGTCTATGAGCGCAACCATTTGGTTCGTGATAGAGCCCTATTTGGTCACGCGATTCATCTTAGCGAGCGGGAACAACACGCGCTGGCGAGCAGTGGCGCGTCAATCTCATTTTGTCCATCATCGAACCTGTTTTTGGGCAGCGGTTTGTTTCCCTATCAGCAAGCAAAAGAGGCAGGTATTCCTATTTCGATTGCCAGTGATGTTGGCGGCGGCACCAGTTTGAGCTTGCTTAAAAACCAAAGTGACGCCTACAAAATCTGTCAATTACAAGGCATCAGTCTCGATGCATTTGAGTCCTTATATTTGTGTACTCAAGGCGCCGCCGTCGCGATGGGGCTGGATCACTGTATTGGCAACTTCAATGTCGGCACGGAAGCCGATTTTGTTGAGTTAGATCTCAACGCGTTTCCCATGCTCAAGCAGCGTACAGCGCGCTGTCAGGATTTGAATGAGCAACTCTTCGCCCTTGTCACCCTAGGCGATGAGCGTGTCATCGAACGCACTTATGTTCACGGAAATTTAGTTTATCAAAAGGATGTATCAGTATGTGGCCACAACTCTACGAATGGTTTGCGCTCTTTATCAAATGGTTTCATGTAATCTGTGGGGTGGCCTGGATTGGCGCCAGTTTCTATTTCACTTGGCTTGACAATAGCCTAGAAAATCCACCGCAATGGAAGAAAGATAAAGGTATCAAAGGCGACTTATGGGCCGTGCATGGTGGCGGTTTTTACGAAGTAGCAAAATACCAGGTTGGACCTCAAAGCATGCCGACCAACTTGCACTGGTTTAAATGGGAAGCCTACACGACATGGATCACTGGCACCGCGTTAATGATTTGGATGTACTATTTTAACGCCGCCGCCTACCTCATTGATCCCAGAGTCATGAGTTTAACTAGCCTCCAAGCCGTGAGTTTGGGCTTGGGTGGCATTGCACTCGGCGTTGTTGTCTATGAAGCATTGATGCGCTCCCCCCTCTCGCGTCACGCTGGGCTATTTTGCGGCGCACTTATCGCGCTTGGTGCGCTATTCTTCTATGGCTTTACCCACATCTTTAGTGGTCGGGGTGCCTTTATCCATATGGGTGCATTGATGGGTACCATCATGGTCAACAACGTGTTCCATAAAATCATTCCCGGCCAGCGTAAAATGGTGGCGCAAGTAGCGGCGGGTGAAGCGGTCGATCCGGCTCCCGGACTGGAGGGTAAACGCCGCTCTATCCATAATAACTATTTCACCCTGCCCGTGATTTTTCTCATGATCAGTAATCACTACCCGATGATCTACCAACACTCGCTGAGTTGGTTAGTGGGGATGCTGATTTTGGTGATCAGCGCGTATTTACGCCATTACTTTAACCTTAAGCATGCGGGAAAATCGAAGCCAAGCGTACTCATTTCAAGCTCGATAGCCATGCTGCTTCTCGCGGTTTTCGTCAGTTGGGGATCCGTTCAAGCGAATAAAGCCTCGCGCGCAACGGCAACCGCAAGCAGTGTGGCCACGCAAACGACCACTTCCCAGGACTCAGCCCTGCATCAACAGAGCGCGTCGGAAGGAGACACTTCCGGCCTTGCTGATGATATCAATCGTACTCACTATATCGAAATAGCGACGCAGATCATTGAGCAGCGCTGCACTCAATGTCACAGCGCCACACCGACTGACGATGTGTTCACCGTCGCACCTAGTGGCGCAATCTTCGACTCTTGGCAAGATATTGAGCGCTGGAGCCCGCGGATTCTAGCGCGTACGGTCGAGTCGACCGATATGCCCTTTCTCAACAAAACCAATATGACAGACCAAGAACGTCAGCAACTTAAAGAGGCCCTTAGTCACAGCCATTAAGCTTCCCCCCCCCTCCCGCCAGTTCACACTGGTGGGAGCGTCAAATGTAAGAAAATGTAAAGCCACGAACCAAATCCCACTCAACGGCTCCAATGCTGTGTGTCAATCATTGTTAACAAGGAAAATACGATGAAAACTCTCACCATTGGTACCGCGCTACTCGGCGCTCTGTTAATCACCACCGCTTGTGCAAATGACGAGGATCGCAAGGGCCCGCCGCCAAGTTTTAGCGATATCGATTCAAATAGCGATGGCTACATCACCACTGATGAAGCCAAAGGGCCGTTAGCCCGTGATTTTAGCTCTATTGATGCCGATGGCGATGGAAAAGTCACCGAGGCGGAACTCTCGCAATTTATGAGTGAGCACCGTCCACCGGCTCGCGACTAACGAACTTAACGCCCACTTAAGACGCGCTCTTACTGGGCGTTTTTTTATCGCTATCATCCCTATGATTTCACCTATGGGCACGGTATGCTGAAGGCACTTTCGACCAAGGACGCACAATGAACAAAGTCACACTCTCCGGCCATATCATTATTCCCTTCGAAGATCGTAGTATCGTACTGGCCGAACTGGAGACACACCGTAGACTCACTCGAAATGAGCCCGGCTGCCTGTGCTTTGAGGTCACGCAAAATCCTAACGACATCCATCGATTTGATGTGTATGAAGAGTTTGTCGATTATGAAGCATTTCTGCAGCATCAACGACGAGTGCAAGAATCACAGTGGGGAAAAGTGACTCAGAATGTCGCAAGATATTACGACATCACTGAATCCTAGTTAGAGGGCGTTAAGGCGACTTTGCCTTGAGGTTCATTGAGTCAATCATGCCTATCAAGCACTCCAGTGCCACCGCGACATCGTCTTGATTCACTTGTTCTTTAGGATGGTGGCTAATGCCTTTCTCACAGCGGACAAACAACATCGCGATGTCGGTCACTTTCGCCATCACCATGGCATCATGGCCTGCGCCACTCGGTAAACAGCGCGCCGTTTGACCGGTCACCGACTCAACGACTGAGGCCCATTGCTGCTGCAAGGCGGCATCACAGAGGACCGCTTTCGCTTGATATATCTTGTCGCTGTCGAAATGTAGGCGACGTTTTTTCGCAATCAAGTTCAACTCGTTGATCACTACCTCACAACACGCCTCCAGCGTCGGCTGATTGAGCGAGCGAATGTCCAAAGTAAACTCGACTGCACCTGGGATCACGTTCACCGCACCCGGTGCGACGGATAGTTTACCCACCGTCGCGACAATCTCTTGCTCTCTAGCAAAACGTTCAATAAAACTCACCATTTCAGCCGCGCCGCACAGTGCATCCTGACGCAAATCTATCGGCACTGTGCCTGCGTGTCCCGCCATGCCCTCTACCTTGCAGGTAAAACGTTTTGCCCCAGCAATACCGGTCACGATACCAACGGGCAATGACTCCGCTTCTAGCACTGGGCCTTGCTCAATATGCACTTCCAAGTAGGCAAGCAGATCGTTACGCGCATCATTTCCTGCGAGACTCGGTGCTAGTCCAAACTGGCGCATGGCGTCTGCCATGGTCATACCATCGGCGTCCGCGATATCGAGCCAGTTGGGATCAAATTGCCCTGCGACACTGCTCGATCCAATGAGCGTGGTGTTAAAACGCATCCCTTCTTCGTCTGCAAATGCCACCACATCGATGTGGAACGGAAAGCGGCACTCTTTTAGTTGCGACAGTGCTTCTATCGCGAGAATAATACCGAGGTTGCCATCGTATTTACCTGCATTTCTGACCGTGTCACTGTGAGAGCCCAGCACCAATGCTTTCGCCTCAGGATCGCTGCCTACTTTGCGCCCCCACTGGTTGCCTACACTGTCTTGCCAGGTTTCTAGTCCCGCATCGCGCATCCATTTCGCGATCAGATCGTGGGCACTTCGATGCTCTTTGGTCAGGTATCCGCGTGTCAGCGCACCCCGTTCCTCGCTGCATTGAGCGAGTTGGTCGGCTTGAACCATAATGCGCTCAGCACCGATGCTCATCGCTTGGTGCCTCTTATCATCCACTGTATCTACACTCATGGCTGCTCCTTATTGATAATGCGCCATAGCCGCCAGAACTGCCTGACCGGGAATGATGTCCGCTTGGTGTTTGATCAGTACCGCTTCCAGCGCCGCCAAGGTGGTCAATACGCACTCTTGTCTCGCGTTGAACCCCATAGTACCGATGCGCCAGATCTTGCCATGCAGTGGGCCAAACGAGGTACCAATCTCGATACCAAACCGGTGCAGCAGCTCAAGACGCACCGCATCGCCATCGACCGTACCCGCCGCTTTTTTAACGCTCGGTATTGCCACACCGACCACGTTATTCATTTTGTAATTTTGATTGCCAAATAGCTCTAGCCCCATCGCGCGAAGCCCCGATGCCATCGCGTCTCCCGCTTGCTTGTGACGCGCGATGACCTGCTCTGGGCCTTCTTCAAGGAACAGTCTTGCACACTCGCGTGCGGCATAAAGCATGCTGGTGGCTTCAGTATGATGGTTAAGGCGCTCTGGCCCCCAATAATCCATCACCATGGCTAAATCAAAGTAGTTCGATTGGATTGGTGCTTCTTCACCATCAACGTGGTGAGCGGCACGAATGCCCGCTTCGACATGTTTACGACTGTTGATTAGCGCAGCGCAGCGCTCGCTCAGCGTAATCGGCGCTGAGCCCGAAGGCCCGCCTAAACATTTCTGCAGCCCTGCTGACACCGCATCAAGATACCAATCATCGACATACAATTCATTACCGGCAATCGATGCAGTGGCATCACAATAGAACAGCACACCATAGCGCTGACACAGCTCGCCCATCTCAGCCAACGGTTGGTTCATGGTCGTGGAGGTGTCTCCTTGAACAGTGGCGAGCAATGTTGGCTGAAAGGTTTTGATCGCCTGTTCAATTTGCTCTGGCGCGCACACTTCACCCCACTCAACATCGATGGTTTTCACTACAGCGCCAACCCGCGTAGCAATTTCGCACAATAAGTGACCAAATCGGCCAATGACGGGGATCAGCACTTTGTCGCCCGGTTTTAACACCGACACTAACACCGCTTCAATCCCCGCGCGCGCAGTGCCATCCACGAGCATCGTCTGCGGGTTTTGGGTGTGAAAAACGCCGCGATAGAGTGACTGTACTTGGTTCATGTAACCGGTCATCACAGGGTCATACTGACCAATCAGTGACTGGGCGATGGCCTGATGCACGCGAGGATAAGCGTTGATTGGCCCCGGCCCCATCAAAAGGCGTTGCGGTGGGTTAAGTGTTTCAAATAGCTCGTTGGCCTGTGACATTATTGTTCTCCTACAAAACTGCGGCCATCGCTACGCGGATCGCTACTGGCGATGGCTCTTCCTTGTTCATCCAGCACAATGGCGCCAGCATGGCCCATCAGCTCGTTATTATCGTCGACGGTGGTAACGTCGTGACCGAGCGCCACCAACTCAGCGCCGCAGCGTTGGTTAAGTGAGCGCTCTAAGCGTAAGTTGTGTGTGGCATCGCCCCACGTGCGCCCCAACAGCCAGCGAGGCTCTGAGATCGCCTTATCCAAGGGATAAGATTGATAGTGGTAGCGGCTAAATAGACACGCTTGCGTTTGGGGCTGACCTTCACCGCCCATCGTGCCGTAGCTCATTCTGCGGCCATCACTGAGCTCAGCATAAGCAGGGTTGAGGGTATGGAAAGGCTTCTTGTTGGGTGCCAATACATTGTGATGCTTTGCATCCAGAGAAAAACTCTTGGAGCGGATATTCCATAGCACTCCGGTCTTTGGCAGCACAACACCGGACCCAAACTCCCAGTAAATGCTTTGAATAAAGCTGACCATGGTGCCGTATTGATCACTGGCCCCCATCCAGATCGTATCGCCGGGTTTGGCTTGGTGAGGCCAAGCTAGGGCGCGGTTAGGATTCACGGCAGCAGTACATTTAGCCACCTCGTCGTCACTGAGCCAATGCTGCAAAGGCTCTCGCAATGACGCCTCATCACACACCTCGCGATCACGAATCAAAAACGCTTGTTTAGTGGCTTCAACAAGGCAGTGAATGTGCTCCACTTCGGTCTGAGCGTTGACCGCTATACGATCGTAGATAGCCAAAATCAGCAGTGACGCCACCCCTTGGGTTGGCGCACCAAAGTTATACAGTGTGCCTTTAGAGGTCGTGACATGCAGTGGCTGCATCACTTTAGCGCGAAATTGATGAAAATCTTCAAGACGGATTGGGCTACCCATCGCGGCTAGATCATCAGCCATCGACTGCGCCAAATCACCGCGATAAAAATCCTCTAGTCCCTTTTCTGCCAGCATCGATAGAGTATCGGCCAGCGCCGGATTCCGGATACGATCGCCGACCTTGAGCGTCTCACCTTGATTGAGATAAATATCGGCAAACCCGTCTAGTGAAGCCAGTCGCTGATAGGTTTTTTCACTGGCATTGACCAAGCTCTGCGTCGCGGTGATCCCCTCGCGCGCGGCATGGATCGCGGGGGTAAGTAATCTATCCAGTGTCATATTGCCATGATCATACTCAAGCGCTGCTTGCCAACCTGCGACCGTGCCCGCCATCGTGATGGCCGAAAGCGCGCCATGATCGGGCAGTTCATCACCCAGAGATCGGTAGGCGTTAACATCCACCTGCGCCGCCGCATCGCCGCTACCATCAATCGCGACTGGGGCTTGGCCTTGTTTCGCAATCAACCAAAATCCATCCCCTCCGATGCTATTCATATGGGGGTATTGGACTGAGATCATCGCAGCGGCAGCGACCATCGCTTCACTAGCCGTGCCACCGGCGTCTAAAATCGCTTGGCCAACTTCGGCTGCTTTATGATGTGGGGCGGTAAACGCGGTTTGATGCTTCATCGGCCACTCCTTGGCTCGTGTCTAGGTTGAGTTGCATGGCAGTCTGGATAAGGGCACGTTCACTGTGCGCACTGCCAAGAAAAGAGAGTCCGCACGGCATCGCTGCTGCGGCGTTAGGGAGATGCAATTGCGGTAAGCCAGAGAGCCCAGCAAGACTCGTCAGACCCATAAGCTGGCTGCGATAAACGGCCAATTCATTAGCTGGCATGGTCAGTTTCGGTGCACCGGCGGGCGTAGTTGGCAGTAGCCACCATAACGCATGCTCTTCCATATGCTCCACTAACGCCTGTTTGAATCGCTGTTGCTCATCACAAGCCGCTGTATACTGTGACTCGGTCAAGGTTCTTGCCCACTCGACGCGCGTTGCAATCGCCGGGTCCAAGCTCTCCCCATAGCGTTCTAACCACTCACCGTGTTGGCGAATGATCTCGAAACCTTGCAGGGTACGAAACAGGTGACTTAACTGATCGAGCGTCCATCCCGCACGCGCAAGATAGTCACCTTGTTGAATCTTTACACCCGACGCTTTGAGGCGCGTTAACTGCTCGGTGTGATCGGCACTCATAAGAGCACGGCACTGCTCATCAAGATAGAAGGACCATTGGAGAGGTGCTGCACCGTGGTCAGTCGACAAGCTCCTCCATACTCGCTCCATCATCGCCAAATCTCTGGTGAAAATACCGGCAGTGTCAAAGCGAGCCGCCAGTTCGAAGCAGTGTTGAAGGCTCAACGCACCATGCGTCGGCCTCAACCCATACAGCCCACAATAACTGGCCGGGACACGTACTGAACCACCGGTATCCGTACCGATTGAAAAATCGCAATCGTCACTTGCCACCGCCACCGCACTGCCGCTCGATGAGCCACCTGGAATCGCGTCAGGCGTTTTGGGGTTCACTGGCGTGCCGTAATGGATATTTTGACCGTTTAAGCTGTACGCCAGCTCATCGGTCTGTACTCGCCCAACACACTCTGCACCACTCTCAAGCAAAGTGGTAATGAGCGGCGATGTCTGGCTAGCAACATCATGAGTGGCTAACCACTGTGGATTGCCTGCCCCTGTTCGGTAGCCTTTTACATCAAACAGATCTTTAAAGACAAACCGAGTGCCACTCAGTCGGCCTTTTTTTGTCGGCGCCAAAGAGTGTGGCCCTTGCGCGCAATAAATTCGAGTATCCTTACTCATCATCTTTCCTTAATGGTTGCACCGATTAGCGCGCTTAAAGCGCGGCGGCTTTTACCCCTTCGCTCTGCTTGGCGTAACGGTTAGCCAGCACGGCGCAATAGAAAATCTGGATTGGGTGATACAACATGATCGGCAATAACAACATACCGAGCGTTGGATCGGTTCCAAAAATGACTTTCGCCATCGGGATCCCGGCCGCTAATGTCTTTTTGGTACCACAAAACACCGCCGCCACTTCATCAGGAAGATCGAAACCGGCTTTTCTTGCACCCCACTGAATGGAGTGGACCATCACCAACAAAATCACCACACACAGCGCAATCGCCGTCAACAGCAACCCCGCAGAGAACTCACTCCAGATACCGTTAATAACAGAATCACAAAAGGCGTTGTAAACGATCAAAAGAATCACATACTTGTCGACTTTATTGACTACCGCTTTGTGTTTCTCCGTCCAAGCCAGCAGGTAAGGACGAAGAAGCTGGCCTAAAATCATCGGAACCAAAAGTAACTTAGCGATCGACAACACGGAGTCGAGCAGATTGAGTGACACCCCTTCAAACCCCATAAAGAGCTGAATCAAAGCTGGGGTGATCACCACACCAATAATGCTCGATAGCGACGCGTTAAAGATCGCCCCTGGCACGTTTCCCTTACCGACACTCGTCATCGCAACCGATGACGAGATGGTGCTCGGCAGAACCAAGAGATAACAAAACCCAAACGCTAGAGCCGCTGGCATGGTTGCGATAAAGAGATCGCCAAACACTACCCATAAAATTGGGTATGCCACAAACGTCGCCACCTGGATGTAAATATGCAGACGCCAATTGGTCAACCCCGCTTTAATCGCTTGTGGCGATAACCCCAGGCCATGAAGAAAGAAGACAATGGCAACCCCCACCGCCGTCAATTGGTCCAAGTGAATCGGCCCGCCGGAGCGTCCAATCTCTGCCGTGATCGTCGCAAGCGCTATCGCGACCACCATGCCGACCAAAAACCACTCTTTCTTAAGTTTTGCTAATAGATTCATTTTGTTTGTTGAGCTCTCAATCAAAGTTAAATAATCATTGTATACAATCATCAATACAAAGATTGTGCCACAATTAAATGGCAGCAGAGCTACACCGAACCACAAATTACTCATCGCTCATTGCACTTAAAGTAAACATTTATGCTTTATAAAGGTGCAAATCGGGCCGATTTATCACTCGATGGCGTACCTGATTGAGTTTTGAAGGGATCACAACATGGTATACATATTGCTACCTTGAATTGTATACAAACAAATAGAGAGTCATCATGTCGAACGACGAAAAGATTTATCAAAAGATGCTCAAAGCCATTGTCGAGCATCAGCTTCCGCCCGGTGAGCGTTTGCCCGAAGACAAGTTATCGGAAGCGTTTGGGGTGAGCCGTACCGGGATACGCAAAGTGCTACAGCGCCTCGCGATTGAACGTTTTGTCGTGATTCAGCCGAATAAAGGCGCACAGGTCAGTCGTCCGAGTCGTCAAGAGGCGGAAGAAGTCTTGGATAGCCGCATTACATTAGAGCCTCTGTTGCTCGGTGACATTTCGGACAATTGGGATCTCAAAGTGTCGCAGCGTTTTCGCGATATGGTAGCGCAAGAGAAGCAAGCCGAACAAGACGGCGATTTAGCCCGTTCCATTCAATTGACGGCGAAGTTTCATTATGAGCTTGCTCATATGGGCAACAACTCGGTCTTGGCTGAGTTTATCGAGCAGTTGTGCTACCGCTCATCCTTGGTTATCGCCGCCTACGGTACCAGAGAGAGCGTGAGTTGTGATTGTGGCGATCATCTTGAGCTGATTGATTTGCTCGACACCCATCAAGTCGACAAGGCGCAGCAGTGGATGCGACACCATTTGATCCATATTAAGCGCTCGATTTCATTAACAGGTAAAAAAGATGCCCACGTTGATTTCACTCAGCTGTTTGCCAACATGGACTCGTAAAGGTGTGCTATGAAAATCCAACTGATTAACCCAAACACCAGCGTTACCATGACAGATAAAATTGCCCAATCGGCTTTGACTGTCGCGCTGCCCTCCAGCGACATCCTCGCTCGCTGTCCTGAGCACGGCCCTGAAAGCATTGAATGTGCGTTGGATGAAACCATCGCCTCTGCGGCCTTACTCGATCTCATCACTGACGGGGAGAAAAAAGGCGTCGATGCACATATCATTGCGTGCTTTGGCGATCCCGCGCTTGATGCTGCGCGCGAAATAGCGCAAGCGCCTGTCATCGGCATCGCCGGTGCAGCTTTTCAAATCGCCAGTTTGGTCTCGCATCGATTTGGTGTGGTCACCACGCTCTCTCGCACCGTCCCCACCGCCCACCATCTGTTGCAGCGCTACGGCTACGCGCATCTCTGTACCGGTGTGCGCGCAACCGACATTCCCGTGCTTGCCTTGGAATCCGAGCATACCTCGCTGTATGAACAGTTGCGCCAAGAGTGCCGTCAAGCGCTTTCGCAAGATGGGGCTGAAGCCATCGTATTGGGCTGTGCGGGCATGTCAGATCTTGCGGCGGAACTGAGTCAAGATCTCCAAGTTCCAGTGATTGATGGCGTCACTGCCGCGGTCAAGCTTGCGGAGTCTTTGTACAGCTTACAACTTAACACGGCCAAGTGCGGTCATTATGGCGCGCCGATAGGGAAAGCCTTTCACGGCCGCTATCAGCACTGGAGTCAATAAAAAATTTGAGGGATACAAATGGATATGGATAATCCAAGAAATTATACAGGCTATGGACGCGATAACGTCCCTGATGCTAAGTGGCCAAATGGGGCAAAGATTGCGCTGCAATTCGTCTTGAACTACGAAGAAGGCGGCGAGAACTGCGTATTGCATGGCGACGCGCATTCGGAAACCTTCTTGTCCGAAATCGCTGGCGCGAGCGCTTACCCTGATAGACACATGAGTATGGAATCCTTGTACGAATACGGCTCTCGGGTCGGCGTGTGGCGAATTCTCGATGAGTTCAAAGCGCGAGGTCTTCCTCTCACCGCCTTTGCCGTTGCGACAGCCTTGCAAAGAAACCCAGATGTGGCCAAGGCATTACTCGACGATGGCCATGAAATTGCCTGTCACGGCTTGAAATGGATTCACTATCAAGACGCGCCGATTGAGAAAGAGCGTGAAGATATGGTGCAAGCGCTCCAAATCATAGAGTCGCTCACAGGAAAAAAACCGATCGGCTGGTACACAGGACGTGACTCCCCCAATACGCGCGCTCTCGTGGCCGAGCATGACCACCTCCTCTACGACTCTGACTATTATGGGGATGACCTGCCGTTTTGGACGCAAGTACCCGATGCACAAAAGCCCAGACAGACGCGGCCTCATCTGATTGTGCCGTACACACTGGATACCAATGACATGCGATTTGCCTCCCCTTATGGATTCAGTCATGGGGAAGAGTTTTATCAATACCTCAAGGACAACTTCGATTGCCTCTATCAAGAAGGGCAAAGCAAACCGAAAATGATGTCAATTGGCCTGCATTGTCGCATCATAGGTAAACCTAGTCGCTTTATGGCGCTGAAAAAGTTCCTCGACTACGTGCAATCCCATTCGGATGTGTGGATCGCCACGCGAGAGCAAATCGCCCGTCACTGGTTAGAGCATCATCCGCCAACCTAATTTCTGTTTTGCCGCTGCGGTGCCTTCCTACCCGGCGGTTTTTTCTTTCTCTACCCCCAAAACGGGTCAACTGCACCAACGCTATGCAACTTAGCGACTTCGTTGACTGACCACTCTGACATAACTCACTGTATTTATTAACTTATCGATCCAATTCATGAATGGCACAATGGTTGCTAACTTGATCAATACAATGTCAACAATATTGTATACAAGGAAGTCAACATGTCTCACAAGGAAAACAGTGACCTGATTTATGCACTGGAAGATCGCCCCGCAACGGGTCAAGCGCTCTATGCAGGTCTGCAACACGTACTGGCGAGTTTCGTCGGTATTATTACTCCAACGCTTATCATTGGTGGCGTGCTCGGCCTTGGCCAGCATATTCCCTATCTCATTAGTATGGCGTTGATTGTTTCGGGTGTCGGTACCTTTATTCAGGCTCGCCGTATCGGTCCGATTGGCGCTGGCATGATCTGTGTCCAAGGGACCAGCTTTGCGTTTCTTAGCTCCGTACTAGCGGCCGGGTTCATTGCTAAATCTCAAGGGGGTGGCCCAGAAGAGATTCTCGCGATGATCTTCGGTGTCTGTTTTGTCGGTGCGTTTATTGAAATTGTGTTATCTCAGTTCATCGACAAACTGCAACGTATCATTACTCCTGTGGTCACAGGGATCGTCGTCACCACTATCGGCATCTCATTGATTAAAGTCGGCATGACGGATTTAGCCGGTGGCGTCAAAGCGCCCAACTTTGGCGATTGGCACAACTTAGTACTCGGCGCACTGGTTCTTGTCACTATCATTGCGCTTAACCGTTCAAAAAACCTGATGGTACGTTTATCGTCCATATTGGTGGGTATGGTGGTCGGTTATCTCGCCGCCGCGTCGATGGGTATGGTCAATTTCGACAATGCCTTTAATCAGCCGCTACTTAGCATCCCTCAACCGTTCAAATACGGCTTCGATTTCGAGTGGTATGCCTTTATTCCCGTTGCCGTTATCTACGCGATTACCGCGATAGAATCGACAGGTGACATTACCGCCAATTGCATGATCACCAAACAACCGGTCTCCGGTGAAGGCTATTTGAAGCGCATTAAAGCAGGGATTCTAGGGGATGGGGTCAACTCCATGCTGGCGGCGATTTTCAACACCTTCCCAAATACCACCTTTAGCCAAAACAATAGCGTCATTCACTTAACTGGTATCGCCAGTCGTTACGTGGGTTATTTTGTGGCACTGATTTTGGTGGTGCTAGGCCTCTTCCCCATCATTGGTGGCGTGTTAACCACCATACCGAAACCCGTCATCGGCGGCGCAACGCTGGTCATGTTTGGCACGGTGGCAGCGGCTGGGATTAAAATCATCGCGCGCGAGAAGTTGGATCGTCGCAACTTGATGATTTTGGCTGTCTCGCTTGGCTTTGGTCTCGGTGTCATGCTCGTACCAGACATCTTGGGCCAAATGCCTAAACTGGTGCAAAGCGTGTTTGGCTCTCCCGTCACAACCAGTGGCATTGCTGCAATCATTATGACGTTGGTCCTGCCCACTCAGACAAAGGCGGAAGCTACGCCCTCTACCGACGCTGAATCGGTCGCTTAACGACACTTTAACTAAAAAACGCCCGCCTCTTTTTCAGAGGCGGGCGTTTTTTAGTGGTGTCAATGCTGATTCATCGAGCACTGGTACTTATGCAGTAGTACTTATGCAGTGGAATTCAAGCACTGGAAAGATTAGCCGGTTGCGCTTTTACTCGCGCGATAAAGGCATTCTCTGTCACTGGTTTTGAAATCAAATAGCCTTGAATGTAATCAAAGCCCACCTCATTCAAGCGCTCCAACTCTTGCACTGTCTCGACCCCTTCAACAATCGGGGTGATGTGCAGTGCATGACAAAACACCAAAATTCCTTTCAGTATCCCGATGTCCACTTCACTTAGCCCGTGGCGCACAAAACTTTGGTCAACTTTTAGGGTATCGACCGGCAAACGCTGTAAATAGGTCAATGACGAATAGCCAGTGCCGAAATCATCTATCGAGAAACGAATACCCAACAAACGGCACTTCTTAATCATGTTCGACACGTGATTCAAATCTTCAAGCGCATGCGTCTCTAAGATCTCGATTTCAAGCAAACCTTGTTTGATGTTTGGGTAACGCGCCAGTTTGCCTTGTAGTATCTCAAACAGGTCGGTTTGACTGAAATATTCGTGGCTGAGGTTGATACTCAAGTTAAGCGCTAACCCGGCTTCACACCAGGCATCTAACGTCTCCATCGCGCGCTCAATCACCCAATCATCGATCTGTTTAAAGAGGCCTAAACGATGCACTTCTGGCAAGAACATATTGGGGGTTAAAAAGCCTTTGACCGGATGATTCCAGCGAATAAGGGCTTCAGCGCCGACGATTTTCTTCTGCTTAGAGCTGGCTTTGGGTTGGAAGTAGAGCTCCAACTCATTGCGGTGGATCGCGCCGATTACCTCAGTGATGAACTCATTGTCGGACGCTTTTTGATCCTGACTATTATCAAGGCATACCGCTTGGTTCCCGCCTCGCATTTTTGCTTCATAGGAGGACAGTTCCGCACGGCGCAAAAGCTGCTCCGGCTCGGTCACCCCTTCTGCTGGGTAGAGTGAGATCCCGACACTGACACTTAGCGGTATCGTATTGCCTAAAATATTGACCGTTTCTGGCAACTGGCGCTGAATGTCTCGGATGGTTTGGCTAGCGTGCGTCTCGCCATAGACGACCAAATAAAATTCATCGCCCCCCAATCGCAGCGCTTGACCGGACTCGCCCACCAGACGGTTCAATTTATCCAACACGATGTCAATACAGTGATCCCCAGCAGTGTGGCCATAGGTTTCGTTGATGTAGCGGAAATTATCGATATCAAAAAAGCCCACCGCAGTTTGACCGCCGACAAACTCGCTTTTGGACATCACATCCGTCAAATAGGTAAAGAGTTTGACGCGATTTCCCAAGCCGTTGGTCGGATCTTGATAAGCAATCTGCTCGATGATGCGCTCTTGAGTTTTACTTCGGGTGATGTCGATGGATGAACCACAGATGGCGTAGATTTCACCCTTGTCATTCATCAAAGGGACTTTACGCGTATGCACGATCATCTTCTTGCCGACATCTTCATGCCAATAGGTTTCTTCACTGCTGTAGGGCTTTTTCGAATTGACCACTAACTGATCGACGCTTGAAATACGCGTTGCGACGTTTTCATCAAATAAGTCATAGTCGTCTTTGCCCAGCACCTCGTCTTCGTCCAAAGAGAGGTTTTGGCACATTTTTTTATTCGCAAACAGATATCTACCATGCTCATCCTTGAGGTAGATGTAGGAGTCTAAGCTGTTCAATATCGACTTTAATTTGTCTTCATCTTGCTCTGCGGTGCGCTTTTTCACCCATGCAAGCAGCGCCAAGGTCGTTAAGATGATAAATACCAAGCCAAACAGCGTCATGACTTCGACATAGTAGCGACTTAATATTGGCTCGGGTTTGCCCAATATGTGGCTGCCAGAGGGCAAATCACGCTCTTTAATACCAAAACGTGTGAGCTGAGCATAATCAAACAGCGCCTTAGTAGGCGGCTGAACCACCATGTCCTCTTCAATAAAATAGCCGCGATGAAAGTATCGGTGAGCAAGCTCTCCCGCCAGTACCGCATGAGCGCGGTGATCCACCACTAATCCACCCAGTAACCCTTGACCAATACCGTGTTGAAAAGGATGGACGATCGGCGCAGTGGTAGCATCAGTGATAAGATCCACCGACTCATCAAAAGAGAGGGCCACGTTGTTCTTGTCTCGATAAGCCGAAATCAGCAGGACTACACTGTTGTGTGCATCAATCGACGCCATGTCCTCTATCAATTCACCCCAAGCAAGCGTCGCTAAATCGAGTTTCTTCCAATTAAAATCGGGGTAGTCTGCGATAGTGCGAGACAGTTTCTCAAAGTCGGCACGCCCTGTGGTAGTACCATCCACTAACAGATGAATGTTCTCAACATGGGGCATCGCCTCTTGGATAAACTGTATATTTTCATCAAATGACACAGCTTCAATCACGCCTGATACCTGCTTGTCTCCTTTGAGAGATAAGGCAAGCTCAACATTGTTGACACCCAAAAACACAATCGGCAGGTCACGAAACAGCCCTTGCCGCTCAGAGAGTGCAAATCTTAGCGCATTGTCGTCCACAGTGATCACCATGTCGTATTTCTGGCTGTTGAGAAATTGGTAGGAGATCGCTCTTTTATAATTGGCGACACTGACGACATCATAAACGAGTTTACTGTGCATATAAGAGACATCGAGAAGGACTGAATCTCGGTCTAACACTTCGTTTAAGCCATAAGAGATATCGGCGTAGGTAGGAAAGTTGGGATCGTAGGATTTGATCACAAGAATGCGAGCATGATCTATGTCACTGGCTAAACTTTTCAGTGAGACCATTAGGCACATCAGTACACACCAGCAAGTAAAGCGTCCACGGCCTAGATTCATCCATTACTCCAGTTTTGCGCGTTATCCTTTATCATCTGTCACTCAGCAT
Source organism: Vibrio sp. R11-SG3-ISO3-SZ (assembly GCF_059834345.1). Classification (NCBI taxonomy): domain Bacteria; kingdom Pseudomonadati; phylum Pseudomonadota; class Gammaproteobacteria; order Vibrionales; family Vibrionaceae; genus Vibrio; species Vibrio sp. R11-SG3-ISO3-SZ. Next base: position 28,505 of record NZ_JCBDGX010000104.1, on the reverse strand, counting down.
TTGATGTTTAGCGTATTTCATTTTTGCAATGAATCTACGCAATTTATGCGATTTCCTCAATAAATGAATAGCCTATAACCTTCATTTTCGCAACGCAAGCGGCGCGAGTCTGCCACATTTCCCCTAAGCTTGAGCCAGGTCATTTTTTCTGTAGAAAATCCAAGTTAGGTTAAAAATTGTAACAACAACCAAACAGGGACGAAACATATGGAACTCAAAAAAGATCCTCGCTGCTATACAGACGTGTGTATCGACGGTCGTTGGTTTCACCACGATCACTGCACGACTCGAGTCTACATGCTTAAGGGCGGTGCAGAGTGCGAGCTGGAGCTTGCAAAAACCCCCTCTACCGAAGATGAGCTTGTGCACTTAATTACTCAACAACAAAGTTAGTTTGTAGAAGTCGCTCTCACTCTTTGGTTTATCCGTCTATATCAACTTTTCTTTCACATTGATGAGACAAAAGCGACACGGTTTGTTCATAAGTCCTCCTTAGACTAGAGCCACATTCATCAAGGAGGATTTACTTTGTCTTTTCAATCTCATACCGCGCCTTTTGCTCTTCGTACATTGGCGATCACCGGCGTGTTGACCGCCCTTTCCGCTTGCTCATCACCTACAGAACAAAACAGTACGCTTGTTCCTGCGCTAAGTTGTACAGCAACTGTCGCACCTTCGCAAAGTGAGACTTCTATTGCAGGTTTAACGCTTGTGGGTCGATACGCGGCCGATGCGCCGTTTGCCACCTCGGCCGCTGAAATCGTCAAATACGATGCCTGCACTGACCAACTATTTGTTGTTAACGCACAGGCCAAGAAAGTCGATGTACTCACGCTTAGTCACGATCATGCCCCCAGTTTGAAGACGCAACTCGATCTTCAGCAAGCGGCGACACACGCAGGCATTGAGATTGGCGCAGCCAATAGTGTCTCAACGCATCAGGGGTGGATCGCGGTCGCGATTGAAAACAGCATCAAGCAAGAAGCGGGCATCATCGCGCTCTACCGCGGTGATACGTTTGAGCTGCTGACCACCTACCCTGCTGGCGCACTGCCAGATATGGTGAGTTTCTCCAAAGACGGTCGATATATCGCGGCCGCCAACGAGGGAGAACCCAACAGCGATTACAGCGTCGATCCAGAAGGCAGTGTCACCCTCATCGACCTTTCAACGGGTTATCACAATGCGATTGTCACGCAAATTGGCTTTACCGATTTCAATGAAGGTGGCGTCCGTCACGACGAATTGGGTAGCGATGTTCGACTCTCCGCTCCGGGTGCCAGCGTGCCCCAAGATCTCGAGCCGGAATACCTTGCCTTTGATGACAAAGGTCAGCTATTTGTGGCGCTGCAAGAGAACAACGCCCTCGCTAAAATTGATGTAACCACACGCCGAGTTGAGGCCATTTATGGACTGGGCGGCAAATCATGGTCTACTGCCACTCTTGATGCTTCAAATAAAGATAAAAGGCTCGGTTATTTTCAATCCTACCCACAGTTGGTTGGCCTTTATATGCCCGACTCCATTGCCACCTATTCAGTCGATGGCGTCAGCTATATCATCACGGCGAACGAAGGGGATGGCCGCGAGTATGGTTTCGATAGCACTCAACAGCAATGCGATACCAAGGGCTACCAATGGGATGGCGACGATTACTCTGGCACCGCTGATTATGGTTCAAAATTCGATTTTTGTATCGCGTATAGCGATGAATCACGAGGCAAAAAACTCAAGGTGAGTGACGATCATCCTCTGACTCTCGCGTTAAAAGATAATCAGCAGCTCGCACGATTAAAGGTGATCGACCCAGGCAAGACGTTACAGAAAGATGAGGTTGTCGAGGCGTTTGGCGCGCGATCGTTTTCTATTTGGAATGAGCAAGGCGAACGCGTTTACGATAGTGGCGATCAATTTGCACAGATTGTCTTCGCCACGCAGCCGGAGCACTTCAACAGCACCAATGACAACAACGACAGTGCAGACGACCGCAGTGATGATAAGGGCGTAGAACCTGAAGCGATCGAAGTGGCTCAGATTAACGACCGTCACTACGCGTTTATTGGCTTAGAACGTCAAGGCGGTATCATGGTGTATGACGTCACGGACCCTAGCGATGCGATGTTCCTTCACTATGTGAACCCGCGTGATTTTAACCAACCTGTCTGCACCAAAGTCGATGAGGGAGAATGTGACAACGAGACCTACAACCCTAAAGCCGGTGATTTAGGCCCTGAGTCGATTCATTATTTCACTCGAGCTGGCGAGCACTTTATCGCGGTCGGCAATGAAGTCAGCGGCACAACCTCGATTTTTCACATTGATTTGTAACTCTGCTCAATTGAGGCCGTCGTAACAGACGGCCTACTTAGCCTCAAGAATTCGCTGTCTAAAGCGAGCCTTCCTCAAGCGCCATTGCCACCGCTTCTGCCGCGTGAATGGCGACGGTGTCGAATAAAGCCACTGAGGTGTCTTGCTGTTTGACCAACAATCCTATTTCGGTGCAGCCCAGAATCACCCCTTGTGCGCCGGCTGCCGCTAACTCATCAATAATGGTGTGATAATCGTTTTTCGAGCGTGGATTGAGCGTTCCCAAGCAGAGCTCTTGATAAATCACGTCATGTACCAATCGGCGCTGCACGCCGTTGGGCACCAACACCTCAATACCAAATTTATCCGTTAACCTTTGTTTGTAGAACGCTTGTTCCATCGTAAATGCGGTGCCGAGTAATCCCACTTTTTCGATACCTTGCGCCTGAAGTGCACGCCCCGTTGCATCGGCAATGTGTAAGAGAGGAATCGACACGGCGCGCTCAACCTGCTCCGACACCTTGTGCATCGTGTTGGTCGCTATGATGAAAAAATCGGCGCCAGCACGTTCGAGCGATTGCGCTGCCTGCGCCAATATCCCCCCCGTTGCCTCCCACTCACCTTGGTGTTGCAACGCTTCAATTTGTGCAAAGTCGACACTATGGATAATCACTTTTGCGGAGTGCAAACCACCAAGCGCGGCTTTCACTCCCTGGTTGATCTGCGCGTAGTAGGTTGCCGTTGACTCCCAACTCATGCCGCCAATCACGCCTATGGTTTTCATACTCTGTCCTTGTGAATTCGAATCATGCTCTTAGCCCACTCTATAGCAGGCATAGATCGCTCGCAAGCACCCGTTGGGTTGGTCGAATGCCAGGCCAACCCATTCTAAGTGCGTAAAAAAGCCCGGCTTAACCCCGGGCTGCCTAACTATCGAATCAAGGTATGGTTCACTATCCGGCAGTGGATGGTTTAATTCGATATAAGAGGGCAAAAAGTACCGGTACTACAATTAACGTGAGTACCGTCGCAAAGCCAAGCCCTGCCATAATGGTGATAGCCATTGAGCCAAAGAAGGCGTCAAACACCAGTGGAATCATGCCAAGAATGGTGGTTAATGCCGCCATACTGACCGGGCGCACACGGGAAATGGCACTGTCAAACACCGCTTGATAAGGATCTTTGCCTGCCGACAGTTCTATGTTGATTTGGTCGAGCAACACAATGCCGTTTTTCAAAATCATGCCACTCAAACTCAGTAACCCAAGAAACGCGGTAAAACTGAACGGCATATCCGTCGCCAGTAAGCCAATCGACACCCCGATAATCGAGAGCGGCACGGTAAACCAGATCACCAATGGCTTACGCAGCGAATTAAACAGCAGCATAGTGATGATGAACATCAATAAGTAGCCCATCGGCAACGAACCAAACAAGGCCTGCTGGGCATCTTTTGATGACTCATACTCGCCGCCCCAAGAGATCTCATAACCCTGTGGCAACGGCAGTGCTTCCACTTTCGGTTGTATGCGGGCAAAAAGGCTGGCCGGTGTTTCATGACCCAACACATCGTGATCGGCGAGTACGGTCAAGGTGCGTTTTCTGTCTCGACGCTGGATGAGCGGCTCTTGCCAATCCAATGCGACACCGTCAATCACCTGCTCCACTGGCACGTAAGTTTGCAACGTGGGGCTGTAAATTTTGACATTGGCTAACGATTCAAAATCAATGCGCTCTTGCTCGGGCAAACGAGCCAAGATCGGCAGCATATGCGTGCCATCCCGCAATAGGCCGATGGCTTTCCCGCCAAATGCCATTTGCAACGTATCGGAAAGGTCTTGTTTCGAGATACCTAATCGGCGCGCCTTCGATTCGTTGAACTGCGGCACCAACTGCTTGGAGCGTTCACGCCAATCATGACGCACATTTCGTGCCCCTTCATCTTGGAGCAGTACGTCTTCCACTTGCAGCGCAATATCACGCAATACTTGAGGATCTGGGCCGGTAATACGCGCTTCAATTTTTGAAGCAGGCGATGGCCCAAATTCCATCAGCTTAAACTGGAATGTCGGCTTGTTGAAACTCACAGCCAGAGTCTGATCTAACTCTTCCAGCAAGGTGAACATCGACTCGCGATCGTGGGTGCGCACTTGCAGCTGAGAATACGCTTCATAGCTTTTCTCAGGCTGGTAGGTCAACGCGAAACGTTGCAAGCCTTGACCCGTCGTGGTCGAGACAAACTCGACGTTCTCTTTTGAGCGAATAAACTGCTCAACTTTCTGCGTCTCTTGCAAGGTTTCACGAATGTCGGTGCCTTCCGGCATCCACATATCGACGTAAAACATCGGCGTGTTGGACGGTGGGAAAAACTGCTGTTTAACCAGGCCAAAGCCTCCGACCGCGACCACCAACAGACCAATCATGCTGGCGACAGTCAACCAACGAAAACGCAGGGCGAATTTAAGGCTCACACCAAAGATGGCAAACAATACCCCTTGGTATGGGTCAGCGTCCTTGTCGTCACTTTGCGGCGCTTCTTTGAGCAGCAAGTCAGCCAAGAATGGCGTGAGGGTCAAGGCCGTCACCCAACTTAAGAACAGCGAATAACAGAGTACCCAAAATAGAGAACCCATAAACTCGCCTGTTGCATCTTCGGACAATCCAATCGGAGCAAACGCGGTAATCGCAATGACCGTCGCACCAAGCAATGGCCACTGGGTTTGTTTGACAATGTCGGTGGCCGCTTCAAGCTTAGATTTACCGCGCTTGAGACCGACCAAAATCCCCTCAACCACCACGATAGCGTTGTCCACCAGCATGCCGAGCGCAATGATCAGTGCCCCTAGCGAAATTCGGTGCAACTCAACGTCATTTTGCTTCATCATAATGAAGGTGCCGAGCACGGTCAGCAGCAGCACAGCGCCAATAATCAACCCGCTACGCAGCCCCATCGCAAATAGCAGTACCACGATCACAATCGCCACGGCTTGGCCTAAGCTGACAATAAAGTCATCGACGGACTTTTCTACTTCCGCCGCTTGATTGTAGAAATACTGGATATCCACACCCGCAGGTTTGATGGTTTCAAGCGATGACAACTCCGCCTGCAAGGCTTTGCCTACTTCGACAACATTGACGCCCGCGCCAAAAGAGATGGCTAAGTTGATCGCTGGTTCACCATTGAAGGTCAGCACATTGGTCGGTTTCTCCTCAATGCCACGACTGATGGTCGCGACATCCTTGAGACGGATCAGATTCCCCGTATCTCGGCCATGAATGATCAAATCTTGCAGTTCTTGTTCAGAGGTCAATGAACCGTTCGGTCGAATGGTCAGCACTTGACCATTGACCATGACCTCCCCCGCCGATTGCACGCTGTTTTGCTGGTCGAGCAAGCTCACCACGGAGTTCAAATCAAGATTCAATGCCGCCAATCGCTCCAAAGAGATCTCAACAAACAGTTGCTCTTGCTGATCACCACTGATCGCAACTTTGCCCACCCCAGGCACCAACTCCAGTTCGCGACGTAAATAATCGGCGTAACGTTTCAGTTCGATGTAGTCGTAATCCTGACCGGTCAACATCAACATGACGCCGTAGACATCACCAAAATCATCAATGATCTGAACAGAAGTGACGCCACTGGGCAGATTGGGCTTCAAATCATTGATCTTTCGACGCATTTCATCCCAGATTTGCGGTAATTCATCCGGTCCGTATTCCATTTCCATGCTCACGGTGATTTGTGACATGCCAATGGATGAGGTCGAGGTGATTTTATCGATATACGGCAGTTGACGAATCTCTTTCTCCAGCGGATACGTCAGCTCCTCTTCGACTTCTTGTGAGGTCGCGCCCGGATAGGTGGAGATAATCATGGCGTCTTTGATCGTAAAAGCCGGGTCTTCCAAGCGGCCTAAATCCATGAAAGAGGTGTAGCCACCCACGGCTAAGATGATCAGGAACAACCAACTGATCACTTTGTTCTTGATTGAATATTCGGCAATACTCACAGCTGCGCTCCTGAAATGTCCATGCCTTCTCGTAATTTGCGTAGGTTGGAGTTGATTAATACATCGCCTTGCTCAATACCACTGGCCACCAGCGCGCCTTGTCCTGTAATTTGGTCCACATTGATGGCGTAGCGATGCGCCTTGCCATCTTCCAGTTTCCAGACATAAAAGGCTTGCTGATCACGCCCGGCATCAATGGCCGTCATCGGTACTTGGTACGCGTTGATTTGACTCAAACCCGCTTTGACCAAATCGACGGATATTTTGGCGCTAGTGCCCGGAAGTAACCGCTGATCCAAAGCGGGCATGCTCAGCCATAACTGGTAAGTTTGTGTTTGCGGGTGTAGCTCACTGGTGTGCTCAAGATAGCGCATCGGATAACTGCCACTTAAGCCAGAAAAGGTCGCGACAGGTTGATATTGCTTAGCGTTCACGGTCGGATTTAGCATGGCGAGCACAGAATCGGATACTTCGATTTTCACGTAGACATTATCCGACTGATACAGTGACACCACAGACTCGCCCGGTGTGGCATTTTCAAATTTCTTCTTCTCAACCGACGCAATCACACCATCAAACGGCGCTTTCAAGCGTGTATAGTGCATTTGTGCCTTTGCCAAGCCCAAGTTTGCCTGCGCCAGTTGTAAGTTGGCGCTCAGTTGATCAAGCTCCGCGCTCGAAATCATGTTCTCTTGGCGCAGATTTTCACCGCGTTTTTGCTGTTTAAGCGCCAATTCGTAGCGAACTTGAGCATCAATCAAGGCTTGTTTCGCTTTCGAATCATCGAGCAGCGCGACCACTTGACCTTTAGTGACACTGTCACCCTCTTTCACCAACATGGCGCTGATTTCGCCATCTAAACGAAAGGAGAGTGGTGTCAGTTCTGCGGGCATCACTTGGCCATTGAAATTGCGAAATTGACTCTCGACGGAGTGGTTCACTTCGTATGTTTCAACCAACAGATCATGGCGCGGACGATGCGCATTGTCTGGCGTGCATGCTGCCGTCAGACTGGCCGCCATCACTACCAATGAAAGATGAGAAAACTTCATCAGATACCTCCCTCTTTGGTCCACGCTTTGACTTGTTGGCCGGGCATCAAGCGTTCCACTCCGGCTTGCACAATCAAGTCTCCTTGGTTAAGACCCGAGGTAATATGGCCTTGCGCATCCACCATCACTTGCACGATTTCCAGCGTTTGGGTTTGGTCATCAAAACGATATAACTCACCATGATGCTGATCACGGCTCACCCAGGCACTTTCATCAATAGCAAACTGACCTTGCAACTGCGCATTGTGAAGTTTCACCTGACCTGTCATCCCCGGCAGCAAATTAAGCGTTTCAGGGCGAGTGAATGTCAGGCTAGCGCGGTAACTGTTGGTGTCGTTGTCTGGCTCGGTCGAAATCTCTTTGAATTGGGCAGGAATCATCACGTCACGGTGACTATCCATCACTAACGCAAAGTCAGAAGAACCAATATGAGACAAACCATAGCGCTCGGCGTAGCTCACAGGAATGGTGAACACCACATCCAGCACATCGTTATTGATGACATTGAGGACCACTTGGTTCGCCGCAACCACTTGATTCTCTTTGCTGAACGTAAGGGACACCACCCCATCAAAAGGGGCGACGATCTTCGTGTATTGAAGATCTGTCTTTGCCTGCTCTAGGGCGGCGGAGGCGGCTTTGTATTCTGTCTCACTTTGATCAAACGTATCCACACTGATGAGCTTCTTCTCGTGCAATTGTTTGGCGCGCAAGTAAGCGGTTTTCGCCAACTGGTATTGGGCCAGTTTCGCGTCGTAGGCCAATTGGTAATCGGTGTCATCAAGCTCGGCCAATACCTGACCTTTTTTCACTTCACTGCCCATGCGTACTGCCAAGGTGTCAATTTCACCGGCCACTTGAAAGGACAACTCTGCGCGGTCAGTGGCATCAATATTGGCAATAAACGAGTCAAAACGCTTTTTGTCCAAATCAGGCACTTCCAACAGTTTGACGGGTTTGACCACGGGGTTGGTGACCTCTGAATTAGCGGGATTGCACCCGGCTATCCACGAACTCACCGCAGCGACAAGCGCGAGCTTTGCCAAGGTAGGCATAGACTGTATCGATGTATCCATTATTATCACATCACGATTTATTACACACCCGTGCAGTATATGAGTTTTATTGGCGGGATCAATGTTTATTTTCCAGACGTACAATATAAAATTTGTTATAGTGTCTCGGTTTGTCACGCCGCTTAATGAAAGTTGAACTAAGATCTGGTAAAACTGCAGTGTTGCAGATGTATGAAAGAAAACGATGACAGAAAGAAAACAAGGTAGACGCAGCGCACAAGACGCTGAGCAAACCAAATGTGAAATCATGAACATCGCCACTGAGCTGTTTTGCGAGCTGGGGTACGAACGCGTGTCGCTACGTAATATCAGTGAAAAAGCGGGCGTGTCTCATAGCCTGATCCGCCATCATTTCGGCAGCAAAGAACAAATTTGGTACGCCATCAGCGACGGCCTGCACCGTTACATGGAAAAGTACATGCGTGCCATCTTGGACAACATGCCCGAAGGGGCACCGCCGAATGTGCAGCTCTATCGTTTTGCGGTCCACTTGTTGGCAAATATGTTGCACTTCAAGCAACCGATCCAACTGATCGCAGACGCCGTGCGCCAAGAAGATGCGCTGTTTGATTACTTTATCGATAACAGTGGTGAAATTGAGAACATCGTCAAATCGCTCGAAACCGAGTACAACCAAGCGCACCCTGAGGCACCCATTAAGATTTTGGAAATGAAGTGGCTGATGATGATGTTTGCCCACGGCGCCGCTAGCCTGACCCCATTTATGAAAGAAACTTGGGCAGATGAAACCAGTGATTATCAGCAGTGTTTACTCAATCACTGGCGCATGTTCAATACCATGATGTCGCGTAAGTTCCATGTGGATCCACAAGACATACTCCACCCCACCAGCGTGGAAGCGCTGATTTTCGATGTGCCGTGTGAGTAATCACGCCTAGCCAACCCAAGGGCTTGTCGGTAACCGCATTCACTTCATAACCAAAACTTCAGAATCAAAAAAAGCGCCAACTCAGGTTGGCGCTCGTTTCAACTTAAACTCCACCCATTTAGGCGTTCGACGATTGGCATACCTGCTGCTGCACTTGAACCGGCGCTGGCTCGTAGTGGCTGAGCGTCATGCTAAAGCTGCCTTCGCCTCCGGTGAGGGCGCGGAGACGGCGCGCGTAATCTTGCAGCTCATTAACCGGTGACTTGGCTTGCAAGCGCGTGAAGTTACCGTCAATTGGCACCGTCCCCTCAATCAAACCGCGATTACCCGACAGGTCGCCCGACACATCGCCGACGTTTTGAGTAGGAATTTGCAACTCCATCTGGACGATAGGCTCAAGCACAATCGGATCCGCTTGATTGACCGCATCAAGAAACGCCTTTTTCCCTGCGATGACAAACGCGATCTCTTTGGAGTCCACCGAGTGATATTTTCCATCGTGCACAGTCACTTCGATATCACGAATAGGATTGCCTGAAATCGCACCCTCTTCTAGCGCTTGACGGATACCCTTTTCAACCGCAGGGATCAACGAGGTAGGAATCGCGCCGCCAACCACTTTATTAACAAAGGCAAAGCCCGCGCCGCGCGGCAGCGGTCGAACCGACAAACTTACCTCACCAAATTGCCCCGCGCCGCCACTCTGTTTTTTGTGTCGGTAATGGCCTTGCGCTGGCTTGGTGATGGTTTCAAAGTACTCAACGCTAGGTTGACTGGTTTCCACTTTTAACTTGTAGACGCTCTCCATTTTCTCCAGCGCAACTTTAAGGTGGAACTCGCCTTGACCACTGATGATGGTCTCATTGGTGCGCGCGCGGTGCTCAATTCGCAGAGAGGGATCTTCACAGGCGATTTTGCTCAGTACATCACCCAGTTTCTGCTCGTCGCCACGCTTGGTCAGTTTTAGGCACAGTGAGTACATAGAGTCTGGGAAATCGAGCGTTTTTAGGCTCACGCCATCTTCATCATGAGAGTCATGAACAATCGCATCAAACTCCAGCTCATCGACTTTCGCGAGCACGCAGAAATCCCCTGCTAACGCTTTTGAAATCTCGCGCCGCTCTTTTCCTTGCAACTGATAGAGATGCCCAACTTTGAACGGTTTATTACCATCGCCGATAAAGAGTTGGCTCCCGGCATTAATTTCACCTTGGAACACTCGTAAATAGGCCAGTTTGCCCATATAAGGGTCAACGCTGACTTTGTAGACGTGTGCCACGCAGTGCGACAAGGTCTCACAATCGACGCGCACTTGTTTACCGTCTTTGACGAGCAGCGGCGGGTTACCTTCGTTTGGCATGGGCATAATTTCACTGAGCGTACGCAGCAGCAATTCCACACCCGCTCCGGTTTGGGCAGAAACAAAACAGATCGGGATAACGTGCCCGGTACGCAATGCCTCTTCAAAAGGGTCATGCAGTTGACCCGCCGTCAACTCTGAACCTTGCTCAAGGTAGAGTTCCATCAGCTCTTCATCGACTTCGATAACCTGATCAATCAAGGTTTCGTGCGCCGCTTCGACATCGGTAAGCAGTGTTGATTGCTCATAGTTGGGCTCAAAATAGCAATCGACGACTGTCTTACCATCACGGGAAGGCAGGTTAATCGGCAAACAGTAATCACCGAAATGTTCGATTATCATCTCCATCACTTGCTCAAGCCTGTCACCATGATTATCCAGCTTGTTGATGATGATCATCTGACATTTTTTCTGCGCCTTAGCGAAGGCGTAGAGACGGTCAGCGGTTTGGTTGATGGGCATCTGCGGGTCAATCACTAGCGCCGTCGTTTCAACCGCAGGGTAGACACTGAATGTGCGCCCGAGCAGCTCTGCTTGTCCCGGGGTGTCGATAATATTGAGTCTGTGCTGCTGCCAACTGAGGGTAACAGGGGTCGCTTCGATGCTGTGTTGATATTGGATCGATTGAGCGTCGAAATCAGTGACAGTATCGCCTTTTTCAACGCTGCCAAGATGTGTGGTGGCATCGCAGGTGAAGAGCAGTTTTTCGATCAGCGTGGTTTTACCGCTACCTGCCTGACCGACAAATGCAATATTGCGTATCTTATTAAGTGGCATAACGCCTCCTAGCTTCTGTACGTGGTCATATCCCCAAGAGTGGGGTCATCGGCGTGGGAGTGTGGGCGGGATTACCGCCGAATCGTCTTCCATGTGAGTTTTCGAATAACGCTCTGCATAGGACCACCTAAGGGCAAATACATCGGGACTTCAACTGGGATACCGATTCAGCATGCCGCAATAACCACATTTTTTATGTGACTTATTTCAAAACGTTAAAGGGACTTTTTGCATCAGTTATGTTTATGTTAACTCGCGCTTGTGGCATGCTGATTTCGTTGTGGTAACAAGGACATGATTAAATGGATAGCACTACTCCAAGACTCTCTTTACGTACAATTGAATCGGGTGATTATCCTCAGCTTGCAGAGCTGATGGACCTCGTCTTTCCCGATGTGGGTGGCGCATGGCCACGAATGACCATCATGGACCTGATTCACCAATTTCCTGATGGGCAAATCTGTATTGTCGATAACGATAAAATTGTTGGCGCCGCGCTGACGATCAAAGTCGATTACAATCGCTTCTCTCTGCCGCACACCTACACAGACATCATTACCGAGCAAAACGTGATTCAAAACCAGTCCTCGGGTGATGCCATGTACGGGCTGGATGTATTTGTCCACCCAGATTATCGCGGCCTACGTTTAGGACGCCGCCTCTATGACGCGCGCAAAGAACTGTGCCGAAATAAAAACTTCAAGGCGATTTTGGCGGGGGGACGCATCCCCAACTATCACAAATACGCCGACAAAATGACCGTGCCCGAGTACATCGATCAGGTCAAACGTCGCAAACTGCACGACCCGATTCTCTCTTTCCAGCTGGCCAACGATTTTGATGTAAAGCGCTTGATGCGTAATTATCTGCCTGAAGATGACGCATCGAAAGGCTACGCTACCCTGCTTGAGTGGGACAACTTCTTCTATGAAGAGGACATCATCTCTGTTCACGACATTGAAAAAACCTTGGTCCGCATTGGCGTGATTCAGTGGCAAATGCGCGCCATGCGCGATCTCGACGATTTGATGGACCAGGCCGAGTACTTTGTCAGCTCACTCTCTAACTACAAAGCGGACTTCGCGCTGTTCCCAGAGTTTTTTAATGCCCCATTAATGGGCTTGCAGACTGGACAAAACTCCGTCGAAGCGATTCGTTTTCTCGCCAGCTTCAGTGAAGAGATCAAAAACCGCTTCTCACAAATGGCCGTCACGTACAACATCAATATCATTGCCGGCAGTGTGCCAGTGGTGGAAGACGATCAGCTCTACAATGTCTCCTATCTGCTGCACCGTGATGGCGACATTGACGCGCAATACAAAATCCACATCACCCCGCACGAACAAAAAGACTGGGTGATTGATGGCGGCGACAATGTGAAAGTGTTCGACACCGATGCGGGTCGAGTCGGCATTTTGATCTGCTATGACAGTGAATTCCCAGAGCTGGGCCGAATGATGGCCGAACAAGGCGTGCAAATCATCTTTGTGCCTTTCTGGACCGACACCAAAAACGGCTACCAGCGAGTGCGGATCTGCTCTCAGGCTCGGGCGATTGAAAACGAATGTTATGTCGCCATTGGCGGCAGTGTCGGCAACTTGCCAAGGGTCGATAATGTCGATATTCAATATGCTCAGTCTGCGGTCTTCTCGCCGTCCGACATCTATTTCCCTCACGACGCGACCTTAACCGAAGCGAGCGCCAACACCGAAATGATCATCTTTGCCGATGTCGATTTGACCAAGCTTAAGCAGCTTAACACCGAAGGTTCGGTCACCAACCTCAAACATCGCCGCAGTGATATTTACGGCACCTTCATTAAACCCGACAACGAGTCGTGATCTCTCGCTGAGAGTCGTCTCTTTTGCCCATCACTGAGCACATGGTTACACCGCGCTCAGTGATGGCAACCTTGAACTTCCACTCTGCTATATTTATTCAGCGTTTGTGAGCCAAACCAGTATCGCTAGACAAGGAGACCGGATTACCACATGATGGCTCCACTGTGCTCACGGCTTAACCCAACGACATTACTGACACTATGCAAATTTTCGGCTTCAACGTCTCTGAATCGCTTCTTGGTAAACTTCTGTTCGCCTTCCTTCTATTCATCGCCTTAAAACTCATCAAACACATCCTAGTGAAAACCATTCACGCCATGGCGCGTAAAAAGCAGGCGAAGAATAATCGTACCTTTTTTATCATTCGCGGCTTGAACATTGCCCTCTACTTTGTGTTTATTTCGCTGTTTTTGATTGCCTCAGGGATTGGATATGGCGATGTCTCGCTGTTTCTCTCGTCGATTTTCGCTGTGCTCGGCGTCGCCTTGTTTGCTCAGTGGTCGATACTCAGTAACGTCACTGCCAGCTTTTTAATTTTCTTTGTCTTCCCATACCGCGTCGGCGATTTGGTCAAAGTGATCGATAAAGATGAGGACGTCACCGGAGTGATCGTCGACATCACCACTTTTCATGTTCACATCAAACACGAAAAGGGCCACATCATCACCTACCCCAACAACCTGATTTTGCAAAAAGGCGTCCTTAAACTGCCGCCAAAACCCAAAGTAACTAAAAAGCCCCGTTTGTATACGCGGATTAAAAAATGATTCGCAAGAGAGAACATTTAGTGAAAAAAGATAGTGACCAGTTTTTTGGGGAGGGTTACACAAGCACAGTGGTCACAAATTGGCGCACTTGCGTTACCATATCGCCATTGACGAGAACATTCGTTTAACGGGCTCCTAAACGACAAAAGGCGCACTTGGTTGTGCGCCCTATCCCTCGTTACTCAATCGTGAGTCTGCGAATCTTGAAGTCTATGTCTGCTTCGAGATCTAAAAACGAGGCTACTGAATTGACTTGTTGAATCCATCCAAATTGTAGGTAAGGCGGTATATTCCTCCATGCGGGTCGGGTCATTTGCCTTACACTTTAACTATGGTCGATTTCGGCCAGTTCGCAAGTTTTCTGCGGCACTATTTTCTCGTGTATCGATTAAAAGTTGAACTTTTCTCACAAAATTGCAATTCAACTTTGCACGATTATCGATTGGGCTAACGCTAACCACAGGTATAATGACCACTTGTGCGGCGAAATCACGCTAACGTTCGTCAACACTTGCTTGGCAACCGTTTGGCTTGATACCATTCGCCCTCAATCAATCCGCAATACTCACGCACAATAGAAACGGAAATCCGGTGAACTGGAAACGCCTAACACAATTTCACAACGTCCCTCCTTCTCAGTCTTCTTTGGCACTTGGCATGATAGGCCTTGGGCAAGCATGGGCACTCTATATGCCCGACGTTGGTGACATACTTAGGCCCTATTTTGCGTTTGCCGGCGCACTGCTCCTGACTCCCGTTCTGATCAAGTATTCGAACTACCATACCCTCATGAATGACATTCGCCACCCTCTTAGTGGCAGTCTAATGGCACCGATGAGTATGGCGTTACTGATCTTGTGTGACTATCTGGCGATCATCTCGCCTATTATCGCCTACCCGCTTTGGTTCGCAGCGTTAATGCTGCACTTAACCATGATGGTGCTGTTCTTTGGCTTTCAACTTCGCAACTTTAAAATGTCCAACATTGTGCCGAGTTGGTTTCTCTATCCTGTTGGCGTGATCAGCAGCTCGCTCGCAGGTTCCCAATTTGGTTTAACGCTATTTTCTGAAACCATTGTTGCCATCTGTATCACCATCTACTTTTTTATGCTGCCGCTCGTGCTCTATCGCCTAGTGTTCGAGGGGATGTTACCGCGCCGAGCCAGGCCCACCTTGGCAATTATGGCTGCGCCTATCAACCTCACCCTAGCCACCTATTTAGTCAATTTCAGCGAGCCAGACCCTATCCTCACCGGCGCGCTAGCGGGGATTGCTATCACCATGACCCTGCTTATCTACCTGTGCTACATCCGTTTGCTCAGGCTCAAGTTCCAACCATCCATTGCTGCGGTGACTTTTCCTTCGGTTATCAGCGCTATCGCTATGCACCGCTTGACGTCATTCTTTGAACAAGCTCACCCACACTGGCACTGGCTGCATAACTTTGGTCTGTTTGAGCTCACCATTGCGACCGTATTGGTGATTTGGGTTTGCATTGGCTACATCAAGATGTATTGGCCAGAACTGGATCGCAATCACACCTCACAATCTTGAATTTACCCTCAAGCGTCACCTAAATATAGAGACTGAGATACGCTAACGTTTAATGATTTTGCATGAGTTAGACCCCAAAAGGGTAATAAATATTAATTAATAGTCATTACACACTTTTTTTGTTTGCTAATACGCTCAAAAAACAAACTATTTTACTAGACGGAATAATCTATTAGGTTCATACATATCCTTGTCAGCTGGCCATTCACTTGTTTTGAGAAAAGGATATGATTATGTTTACACTTGATAAGTGTTCGCCACTTCCGACGTTCGTTAATGAACGTATTTCGCACTATGTTGATGACCTAATTAAAACAAAAGATAATGGTCGTAATTTAGTGTTGGGTAAGAAGCCTAAACAAGGAGATATTCTTCTCCAATCCAACGATTATTTATCACTCGCCAATCACCCTAAGATTATTGACGCGCAAATCAATTCTCTCAGACAAGGGCAAGAGAGTGCGTTTATGTCGAACGTCTTTCTTCATAGTGATGCCCTCGACAAAACGGTGCAGCAGAGAATGGCGGATTATACCGGTTTTGAACACTGCACCATCGCCCCTTCTGGCTGGATCGCGAATATCGGTCTATTACAGACCCTATGTGATTCAGATACCAAGGTCTATATCGACTTTTTCGCCCATATGTCGCTTTGGGAGGGCGCGAGAATCGCCGGTGCTGATATCCATCCTTTCATGCACAACAATGTGAGACACCTTAAGCGCTTAATCAAACGACACGGTCCAGGCATCGTCCTGATAGACTCCATTTACAGCACCCTTGGCACCATTGCCCCACTTACAGAACTGGTTGAGACCGCGAAAAGTCTGGGTTGCGCCATTGTTGTCGATGAATCCCATTCATTGGGTACACATGGCCCGAAAGGTGCAGGGTTGGTGGCTTCACTCGGTTTAACGCAGCAGGTTGACTTTCTCACTGCCAGCCTTGCCAAAACCTTTGCCTACCGTGCTGGAGCCGTTTGGTGTAACAACGACACGGGCGAAGTGATGCCCTATGTCTCGTTCCCATCGATATTTAGTTCGGCGATGATGGCGTGTGAACTCGACAGAATCGATGCAACCCTCGCGGTGATCAAGGCAAGTGATCCAGCGCGTAAACAGTTGCATCAAAATGCGGCCTGGATGCGCCGAGCGCTGGCAGATGTCGGATTTGATATTCGTAGCGAATCACAGATCATCGGCTTAGAAACCGGAGATAAGACCAATACCCGCAAAGTTCGTGATTATTTTGAGCAACGTGGCGTGTTCGGATCGGTATTCTGTACGCCAGCAACGACCGACAATAAAAATATTTTGCGCCTGTCGCTGCACAGTGCGTTAACAGCAGAGGAGTTGCACAAAATTGCGTTAGTGGCTGAATCGGCATATCACGATCCAAATTTACGTTTTATCTAAACAGTATTAATTAAAATTAAACAAGGAAAGGTGTCATTTCGAACAAAAAATAGGGCGATAAATTCGCCCTATTTCTATTCTTACAGGTACTCAGATATTTTATCAAATAAGTGTTCTTTATCGGCCGGTTTAATGAGGTAGTCATTCATACCCACCTCTTTTATGCGCGCCATGGTTTCTTTACGATTATCACCGGTATGGCCGACGATCGGCACATTGGCGTAAGACTGCTGAGAGTGACGAATCTTCTGCGTGGTATCAAAGCCATCTAACTTGGGCATTTCAATATCCATGATGACCAAATCAACCGGCTCTTGGTCGAGTTTC
This sequence comes from Vibrio sp. R11-SG3-ISO3-SZ, assembly GCF_059834345.1. NCBI lineage: Bacteria > Pseudomonadati > Pseudomonadota > Gammaproteobacteria > Vibrionales > Vibrionaceae > Vibrio > Vibrio sp. R11-SG3-ISO3-SZ. Next base: position 11,127 of record NZ_JCBDGX010000104.1, on the reverse strand, counting down.
TTCAACACATCATTACCGTCTTGCGCTTCAATGACTTGATAACCTTGTTTGCTCAACAAAATCGCGGTGAGCGAGCGTAGCGAACTGTTGTCATCAGCAATCATAATCCGCTTCGCTGCCGTAGGTCGCTTGCGAGGAATGAGGTTACGATTCCCTTCTCTTGAATCAAAAATCACTTCATCGATGAGCGCGATGCCCTCTGAGATCACCCGCTGCTTTTCCAGAGGATAAAAAGTGAGGTAACGATTAAACGCGTCATGATAGACGCGATTAGGTTCAAACAGATACACCAGTTTGGCTTCGGTAAAGTGCAACTTGGATTCCAAGTGCTTAAACTGCGCTTCATTTAAACCATCCAGATCGACGAAAATCAGATCATACTCAAATTCAAATTCTTCACGTGCGCTGGCTTCACTGTACGACCACCGGATCATTTTGAAACCGGAGTAGAAGGCGTCCTCGTTCAGTTTGCGCATGATTTTAGCGTCTTCGCCAATGTAGACAATCGCTTTGTCTTTCATCAGATCGTGTTTGATATGACTGACTTGCTCAGAGACGTAGTTCGGGAAAAACAGCGTGAATTCCGTCCATTCGCCATACTCGGATTGGCAACTGATGCTGCCACCAAATGAGTGCATTACCCGTTTACAAAACGGCAAGCCTAGCCCATGACTGGAGCTCTTCCCTGAGGTGTAAAAGTCTTTAAAAATATGCTGAAGCTTCTTCGGCTCTATCCCGACCCCGGTGTCTCTCACGGTAATGGTGTTGACATCGTGATGAACCGCGAGCGTTACGGTGATCGAAAAATCTTCGCTATTTTGATAATAAAAAGCGTTTTTCAATAGGTTATACAAGGCATACTTGAGCAATACGTCACTACCAAAGTAGTCAAAATCGTGCTCAATATGGAGCGAGACGAGATTTTTGGAGTGCACGCCGGGGTAAGAGAAACTCTCCAATGTGTCCTCTACCACTTCTGCGGCGCTATGGCGCACGAACGTAGAGCGAGAGACACGATTTTGATCAATGGAAGTGAGCAACAGATCGATCGCTTCATTACCGTTATTGATGATGACGTCTGCGTTGTTCAGGATCTCTTTGATAACTTGAACATTCTGTTTTGACATCTTGACCTCTTCATCTTGATGACTGACATCCGGTAAAGAGGAGTTCACCACATCCACTGAGGCTTTCAGCGCACTGAGCGGATTACGCATCTCATGAGCAATCCCGGCACCAAACGACTTCGCAATCGCCACTTTTGCTTCATGTTCGACCTGATTACGAAAATAGAACAGGTTGCCAAAGACATAAGTGAACAAAAAGATGGGAGTGTATGGCCAAACCACATCCGGTGCGGGGTTGTAGTTAACCATGTTCAAGTCGCCGGCGAACAAATAGGCAAAGCCGACAGCGACAAACGCTTGCGCCAACATGACCCTTGTTTCGTGCACTAGTAAGACATGCAAAAAGATCGAGGCCATAAACGACATCGCCCACACCGTTGACCAGTGGTTCTTAAACAGCATGTAGGAGAAAAAAAACGGTAAACAGACCGCCACACAGCCTAAATAGTAATAGGGCATATAGCGCTGCAATGTGGCCGGAAGAAACTCGCGCAAAGCGAGTACGAGCAGCATCACGGAGCAGACACTTCTCAGCAACAGGTCTTCATAAGGCTGAGGATAAATGTATTGCCAAATCAGATAGTAGAGAGGAAAACCAATCGCCCCCATCCACCCAACAAGGGAGAGATTGGGCTCTGCATACTGGTAGACCTTTTTAACCGCATCCATATCGTGTCGTCACATCCAATGTCGTGTTGTATTCACTCTTCAACTATCGTGCTACTTACTCAATTGGTCACTATGAAACCATCAACGAGTACAATGATCATACAAAACATCCTACTACAGTGAAAGAAGAAACCAATTGCACAACTTAAGTTTAGCTCAACATTGGGCCAACAACGCGAATCGTGCTCCCCGTTTTTGCACTGACCACGTCTATTCTGTGAGACATTTGCTCTTTTAACTCACTGACGTGTGAAATCACCCCCACTGTGCGACCCGTTTGTTGCAAGTCGATTAACGTTTGCACCGCCAAATCCAACGATTCAGGATCAAGGCTGCCAAAGCCTTCATCAATAAATAAGGTGTCGAGTCGAATCCCACCACTGTATGACTGCACTACATCAGATAGACCAAGCGCCAACGAGAGCGCAGCCATAAAAGACTCCCCGCCGGATAAGGTCGCGACATCGCGCGCTTTGCCTGTGTAGCCATCTTCAACCATCAAATCCAAGCCCCTACCGGCGGCGCCGCGAAAGCCGTGCGTTTTACGCGTGAGTATGTAACGCCCTTTGCTCATCAGTGCCAGACGTTGTGACGCTTGAATCAGGACATCATCAAGCAAGACGCCGAGCACAAAGCGATGCAAACTGACGCGGCTGCCCGTTTTACCGCTGGCGACATCGTACAGAGTGCCAAACACCTGATACTCTTTTTCCAATTCGGCATTTTTCTCTTTTAGACGCTCAATCTTGCGCTGCACGTTTTGCAACGTCTCAACTGTCGCTCGTTCGCCATCGAGTTGCTCTCTCATCTGCGCATGACGTTGCTGATGGTGATTGAGTTCGTTTTGCAGAGCTACAAGATCCGGCGTGGTCTGCCCTTCCAACGCGGTGGTGATGTCTTGAATGGTTTGCTCAAGACGAATCGTGGCTTGGTTATAGTCGTCCAATTCACTTTGCCACTGCGCCATTTGCTCGGCTGTGGCTTTCGCGCTGACAAAATCGTCAAGCGTTGCCAGCTCACTTTGCTCTAAGGCCCGCTGCCACTGTGCGTTCGCTTGCTCGGATCGCACTTTGGCCTCTTGCAACAGCGATTGGTGGGTGCCAACTTCAGAGGCGCACTGAGATTGCTTGAGCGTGCTAGCTTGATAATGCTGGTTTGCCCGTTGCTGCTCTTTCTCTATCGCTTCGATTTGGCTTGATAGCGCCGAGCGCGCGGCCTCAATTTCTTCAATATCTTGTGTTGCGCCGCCAAGTTGTTGCGTCATCTCTTCGATGCTCGCCGCGATGGAGCTGACGGTATTGTGATTGGCCGCTATCTGCTGTTTGATCTCATTGATTTTTTGCTCGCCGGTTTCACAGCGCTGCGTCAGTTCATTCACCTGCGCTTCAAGCGCCGTTACATCCAATGACATCAGCACCATTAAGCGAGCCTCAACCTCACTTAGACTCACTTGTGTTGCCGACAGCCCCTGAACGGCGACCTCACCTAACTCGTCTTTAAACGCTTCCACCGCTTGCTGGCTTTGGTTTAACGTCTGCTTAAGATGTGAAACGTGCGCCTGAGCTTTCACCCTCTGTGAGTGCGCCTGCGTCTCTTCACTGCGCGCCTGAGTCACCTGCTCTTTACTGACAGACTCGCCGTCAATTTGCGCAATATTCGGGTGCGCCTCGCTGCCACAAACCGGACAAGGCTCCCCCTCTACGAGTGTTTGCGCCAAAATGGCCGCTTGCGCTTGGTGCCAGCGCAGTTCAACGCGGTTCGCCGCCTGCTGTTGTTCTTCAAACGCTTGAGTGGCGTTGACCAATGCCGCCTCTGCCGATTTAAGCTCTTCGGCCTGTTTGACCGCGTCTTGCTCCAATTGGGTCAGTTTGCGCAGATCGCTTACCGCGCGCGTCAATTCCGACTTTTGTTGCAGAAGCTTAGATTGCTCTAGTCGCTGCTCACTGGCTTGCTTGTGATCGTTTTTCGCACGCGTTAAATCACGCTGGAGTTTCTCTTTGTGAGAGAGGTACTGAGCGAGCTTCTCGTCAAGTACCGCACTGTGCTGCTGCGCCTCTTTCTGGCGTGAGATGAGCGCTTGTCTTTCCAACCATTTTTGTTTGATGGTCTCGAGCTTGTAACGCTCATCATTGAGTGCCGGCAGCTGTGCAGCTGCTTTTTCTGCCTCTTCATGCGCGATTTTCGCTGCTGCTAAGTCGTTATCTAGCGCCTGTTTGCTCTGCTGCAGTTCGGTCAACTTGGTTTCAAAACGAATGACGTCTTGTGCGCTCTGCCATTGATTTTGATAAGGCAATTCAATACTCGCCGCCTGCTTTGCACGCTGCAAGCGGACTTGAGTCTCCGCTATCTGAGACTTTGCCGCTTGATGCTGCGTGAAAGATTGCTTGGCCTGAGACAACTTGGCGAAATCATCGCGTATTTTCTGCCCTTGCTGAAGCGCTAAGGTCGATGCACTAAGCGCTGCTTGCGCTGCGGCTTCTTCTCGTTTTCGCTGTTCAAGAGCGACACACGCGGACCCGTAGCGGGTATTAAGCTCTTCGATGCTAGCGACATTGCCCACATCAAGCGCGCCGCGAATTTGGTTGTCAAACTCATCTTTGCTTTTACTGATCGAGGCGGCTTTGTCTTTGAGCGCGTACTCAATTTTTTTGTAGATATCGGTTTGGAACAGTTGGCCGAAAATCTCTTCGCGCTCTTTCGAACTAGCGAGTAGCAATTCACGAAACTTACCCTGTGGCAGTACCATGACTTGACGAAATTGGGTCTCATTGAGACCAATCAATTCGGTGACCAACGTTTTGACCTGCGCCGTTTTGCTGGTCAAAAGCACCTCTTTGTCACCCAACTGATAGAGCGCAGCGCTGTGTTTACGTGTCGTTGTGCCTTCCCCGCGCGCTTTTGGCGCTTCTTGCTCTGGGGAACGCGTTACGCGAAAGCGTTTGTCGTGCAAGCTGAATTCGAACGTCACCTCTGTCGGCACATCTAACTTAGCGTTATCACTGCGCATCTGGGCGCCGAGTCGCTCATTACTGGTGGTTTCGCCATAAAGCGCAAAACAGATCGCATCTAGCAGGGTCGTTTTTCCTGAACCCGTAGGGCCATTGATCAAAAACAGCGGATTGCTGCCCAGTTGACGAAAATCAATCGATTCGGTGCCCGAAAACGGCCCAAAGGCCTGCATAACTAAGGTGATGGGTTTCATGAGCGTCCCTTACTGCTGGCTCAGTTGTTTGATAATGGCCGAAACCGCGCTCTCTTGCGCTTGAGTAAGCTCATTGCCTTGCGCTTCTTTGAAAAAGTCGCGGAACATATCGACTTCGCTGCGCGATAGCGTCGCTTGCGCCATCGACTGCTCTACCCCCACTAACATGCCGGGCTTCTCCAAATGCAACACATTTGGGTAGACAGTACGCAACTTCTCCATCGGATTGAGAATGGCGTGTTGGTCGGTTAATCGCACCAACAAATAGTCATGGGCGCGAGGATCGGTTTTACCCGCTGTGAGGATCGCTTCCAGCTCCCCTTCGATGATTCGCATTTCATGTGGCGCTTGCAGCGGAATGTGCGTGGTCGCAACCAAACCGTTGTGATCAAGCTCCACTAAAGTCATGCCTTTTTTATGGTGCTGCTCTGAAAAGCTGTATTTCATCAATGAGCCACTGTAGCGAATATGAGCTTCGCCTTTGTATTGCGGCTGGTGAAGATGGCCGAGGGCGACATAGTCAAAATGGACGAAATGCTCATGACTGACACATTCGGAGCCACCAATCGAGAGTGGACGCTCCGACTCTGAGCTGATCGCACCATCAACAAAGCAGTGGCTGATCAACACATGACGTTGTGACGAATTAAGATGAGGCGTGATCAAACCAACCAACGCAGCATGAGCGTCATCGTGAGTAGCAATCGGCTTTTGCGCCTCAGGCGTTGCTTCATCTTGCTGTTGAAAGGTGTGATTAAAGTAGTGGCGCACTGTCTCCGGATCGTTAAACGGCATGCCATAAAATGCCACCTCTCCGGCTTGGTCACTGCTCAACACAACAGGCTCGAGCATCTGCTGAAAATCACTGATAATATGCAGCCCAGCGCCTTTCATGTGTGCAGAGCCAAACCCGAGGCGCTGCGCGCCATCGTGATTACCCGGAATCAAAATGATGGGCGTGTTTAACTCCTGGCAAACACGATTTAGCGTTTCATTGAGCAGTTCAATCGCCGCGGTCGGCGGCACCGAGCGATCATAAATGTCACCAGCGATCACCAATGCATCGACGGGATACTGCGCCATGTACTCCACCATCTGGTCGAGCACCACACGCTGATCGTCAATCAGCGACACATTGTGAAACTGTCGTCCTAAATGCCAATCCGAGGTGTGAAGAAATTTCATCTTACGTCGTTGTCCTTATGTGATACTGCCAACCAGCCATCGGCCATCATGAAAAAAGTCGCGACAATTCGCGACTTCTCATTGTATTGCCCTAAGCGTATTTGTTGAGGCTGCGTTGCCTTGTAAATTTAGGCCTGTTTACTCTGCGTGTGTTTTACAAAACGCGATCGCTTGTTCCAATAACTCAAGTGCAGACGCTTCTACTGGAGGAAGTGTGGCATCGCTTTGGCCTAGTGGCGTAACTCGCTCACCCCATTTTATGTGGCCTGCGCCCCAAGTTAAACCTGCGCCAAAGGCGGCGAGCAGTAGGTTGTCACCAGGCTTAATAAAGCCTTGTTCAAGCGCTTCACACAAGGCAATCGGCACAGTGGCCGCAGAGGTGTTGCCATAGTTCTGGATGTTAACAAACGCTTTATCTTGAGCAATCCCGGAAAGATCACACAAGGTTTGAATGATGCGGATGTTAGCTTGGTGCGGGATCACCACATCAACATCGTCAGTCGACAGTTCGCTGCGCGCCAGCACCGATTGAGCGGCTGCGCCCATGCCTTTCACCGCACGCTTAAAGATCTCTTTGCCGACAAAATCAAACGCCCAATAGCCGTTGTCCGCAGCGAAACGATCCATTGAGGTACCGAACTTGGGCACCGCCAAAATATCACGCCCAGCCGAATCACAGCCAAGCTGCGCCTGTTGCAAGCCCACTTTTTCCGTTGTGCAGCTCAACACCGCTGCGCCTGCGCCATCACCAAATAACACCGCCGTATCACGCTGGGTCCAATCGATAAAGAAAGAGAGACGCTCTGCGCCGATCACGATTGCATGGCGGTAATTGCCTGATTGAATAAGACGAGTCGCCGTTTCTAATCCGTAAACAAAGCCAGTACACGCTGCGTTCAAGTCAAACGCTGCGGCGGCTTGAACGCCGAGGTTTTGGGCGACTTTAGACGCGGTATTGGGAATCAGTGAGTCGGGTGAGCAGGTCGCAACAATAATCAGATCCACCTCATCAACACTGACATTGGCACACGCGAGTGCGTGTTTGGCGGCAACGGTTGCAAGATCTGACGTATTCACATGGCTGATGCGGCGCTGCTCTATACCAGTGCGCGTCTTAATCCATTCATCGGAAGTATCTAGAAAAGTGCTGAGGTCATCGTTGGAGAGCGTGGCTGGCGGTAGGCATTTACCCCAACCGGTAATTTCTGCGTAATAGCTGGTCATTATGTGCCTTTTTACATTCTTATTTGAGTCACTTGGCGTTTTCAGAGTATAACTAGTGTGTCATTGAGTTGAAATAAATAATAAAGAGAAAAGTCATGTCTACCTTCAATACACGATGCCCATCATGTTCTGGTGTCAACCGCGTGCCGCTCGAGCGCGTATCGGAAAGCCCTAAATGTGGTAAATGCCAATCGGCGTTGCTCGATGGCCAACCGATAGAAGGCACGTCGCTGAACTTTAATGCCCTGTTGCAAAGCAGCCAACCTGTGGTGGTCGATTTTTGGGCGCCTTGGTGCAACCCTTGTGTGGGCTTTGCACCTGTCTTTGAAGACGAAGCCGCCGCCAGACAGGGCGAAGTACGATTTGTCAAAATCAACACCGAAGTTGAGCAAGCGTTGGCCGTTCAGTTTCAGATCCGCAGTATTCCAACTGTGATGGTATTCAAAAACGGCCAGCGCGTGGATGTGATTAACGGTGCGCTTCCTGGCTCGCAGTTTAGCCAATGGCTAACTCAAGCCATCAATAAATAACCTTGAGTTCCCACTAACGACTCGACAAAAATCTCTTGTCGAGTCGATTAATTCTTTTCGTTTTACCCACACCACTATTCAGTCCATATTCGCGCGAAAACTCACTGGTTAATTTCTCAATCCTTGGTTCCTTATGGCCAAGGATTGTCCGTTTTGAGGCGACGACGTTGGACAACACTCTAATTCCTACCCGCACTATTCGTGTCACGGTCCCTGTGATTGCATTGGCGCTGTACGCCGTTGCATCGGGCTATTTGATGAGTTTGATTCCACTGATGCTGCCTCACTACGATCTGGATACCTCACTCGCCAGTTGGCTTGCGAGCGTATTTTACGCAGGTCTATTGATTGGCGCGATGGGTGTAGAGCCTTTGGTGCGCCGATTAGGGCACAAAACGGCGTTTGTCTGGTGTTTAGCGCTATTTCTACTCACGATTGTTGCCTTGCCATTAATGCCGTATGCAAGTAGCTGGTTGATCGCTCGCTTTGTCGCGGGCGCGGCAGTTGCAGGCGTCTTTGTTGTGGTCGAATCTTGGTTGCTGCACGGTGACGAACAGTCACGCGCTAAACGCCTTGGCCTTTACATGGGCGCATTGTATGGCGGCGCGGCGCTAGGCCAATTGGGTATTGGCGTCATGGGCGTATCGGGTGGTGTGCCTTTTATTACTATCACTACCCTTTTATTGCTCGCCATCATCGTGCTGATGTTTGGTGACTCTGATCAACCCGAGCACGGAGAGAGTACTTCACTCTCTTTTAAGCAGATGAGCAAATTAAGCCATGCCGCAATCATTGGCTGTGTTGTGTCTGGTCTCACCCTCGGCGCAGTGTACGGCCTGATGCCTGTCGAATTAAATCAACGTGGCATTGCCCATGATGACATTGGCGGCTTAATGGCGCTGATCGTTTTGGGTGGTATGGCGATTCAGCCGTTAGTGCCGACATTGGCGAAAGTGTTCGGTCGCACACCTTTAATGGCACTCTTGTGCTTGGTGGGCGTGGCTGCGATTGCCTTTACCTCTATGGTGCCGGGTCTGCGCGCACTGGGTGCAGGGCTATTTGTACTCGGTATGGCGACCTTCGCACTCTACCCCATCGCGATCAACTTAGGCTGTGATGGCTTGAACGCGCAATACATCGTCTGCGCAACACAAGTGATGCTGTTCAGTTACAGTGTCGGTTCTGTGGTGGGCCCTGTGGTAGCAGATGGGTTTCTTTCTGGCCCTCAAGGCTTGATGGGCTATTTGTTCGCGGCGCTGCTTGCTACTAGCATCTATATGTTGCTTGCCTCGATACGGGGTAAACGCAAAGCCGCGATCGGTGAATAAATTAGTACCGCGTTAATTAAAACATCGCACAAAAAAATACCAACCTGATCAACAGGTTGGTATTTGCCCCCTGGAAGGATAGGGCTAGGGTGAAACGAGAGTCACTCGCGAAAACCTTGTTACGCCTTCGCGTGCCATTCAAGAAACACTTCATCGTTTTCCAGCAAAACTGGCCAATGAGCTAAACGCACGTCGCTGTTTTCTAAACACTCGCCTGAGCGCAGGCAAAAATGCTGTTTGTACAAAGGGGAAGCGACACACAACTTGCCCTTAACATCTCCGACAATGCCACGGCTAAGCACAAAAGCTTTGCCGATAGGATCCCAGTTCTGCACCGCAAACACACCTTTATTAGGGATGAGAAACAGCGCAACTTGTTGGCCATCCACCAAGGCGACTCGCCCTTCGTAGGCGCACAGTGCGCTTAAGTCGCACACCTTGATTTTCTCGAGTACGTCCATCAATTCTCCTCCTTGACTGGAATACGTTGGCCACGAATGCGTTGGTAAGGCAATGCTTGACTCGGTTCGCCTGAATTAATGAATGGACGGAACTTAGTGAGCTTGGCTGGGTTATCCAACGTGCTCTTCCATTCGCACTGATAGGTATCCACCACATGCTGCATTTGCGTCTCCAGTGACTCGCATAAGCCGAGAGAGTCCTCTATCACCACTTGTTTTAGGTACGCTAACCCACCTTCTAGGTTATCCATCCACACCGAGGTGCGTTGTAATTTGTCTGCGGTGCGAACATAGAACATCAACACGCGGTCAATCAGCGTGATCAATTCATGTTTGCTGAGATCGGAGGCAAACAGATCCGCGTGACGCGGGCGCATGCCACCGTTACCACACACGTAGAGGTTCCAGCCGTTTTCCGTGGCGATGACGCCGATGTCTTTACTTTGCGCTTCAGCGCACTCTCGGGTACAGCCTGACACCGCAAACTTCAGTTTGTGTGGCGAACGTAGCCCTTTGTAGCGGTTTTCAAGTTCGATGGCGAGGCCAACCGAATCATCGACACCGTAGCGGCACCAGGTTGAGCCCACGCAAGATTTCACTGTTCGGACCGATTTTCCGTAAGCATGGCCGGTTTCAAAGCCCGCGTCGATCAGCGTGCGCCAGATATCCGGTAACTGCTCAACTTGTGCGCCAAACAGATCAACTCGCTGCCCACCCGTAATTTTGGTGTAGAGATCGTATTTCTTGGCCACTTCTCCTAAGACAATCAGCTTGTCTGGTGTGATCTCGCCGCCGGCAACACGAGGAACGACCGAATAAGAGCCATCTTTTTGCAGATTCGCCATAAAGGCATCATTGGAATCTTGTAAACGGCTGTGTTGAGGCTCCATGATGTGTTCATTCCACAGCGAGGCGAAGATCGAACTGGCGGTCGGTTTACACAGATCGCACCCCAACCCTTGGCCGTGACGAGCGATTAAGGTGTCAAAATCCTTGATCGCTTCGACTTGGCAAATATGGAACAACTCTTGGCGTGACAGCGCAAAGTGTTCACAGACATGGTTGTTGACTTCAACGCCCATCGCTACCAATTCAGCATCGAGCACCGATTTGACCATGTTGCTACAACCACCACAGCCGGTGCCCGCTTTCGTCTGCGCTTTAAGAGAATCCAAATCTTGCGCGCCCGCTTGAATCGCCGCCACCAAATCGCCCTTGGTGACATTGTGACAGGAACAAATCACCGCGGTGTCGGTCATTTCACCATCGAGCATACTGGTATCAAAAAGAAGATTTGCAGCGTGATCGGGCAGCATGGTTTGGTTTAAGTAACATTGCAGTAAGGCGTCGTAGTCACTATTGTCACCGACCAAGATAGCGCCAAGCAGTTGGGTACCCGTC
>NZ_JCBDGX010000103.1:0-6422 GCF_059834345.1 Vibrio sp. R11-SG3-ISO3-SZ | reverse complement strand
CTACAAGCAGCATTATGGTTGAAGTGACTCCATTACACGTTTTCATGATGATCCCCCTCATTGCTGTAGGAAATCAAAAATATAGCATCACATATTTCATTTGTACATGATAATGAGATCGCTTCTCATTATTATATGGAATGGTGATCGGTTTCTTATTCTACGGTCGAACCAGCTATACTGTCCCCCATAACGCAGCGCAATGGGCTGGTGGCGTGTAGTCAAACTTAAAGGCGATGGCCGTCTGACCCCGTTTAAAGGGAAGGTTATGTAAACTCTTGTGCATGACTCAGTACTCTTTATTTTGACTCGCAAACTATACCATCATCATCCGCATCACGCATAAACTGATATGCTGGGTGCCCCTTTGTCACTGGTGCTATTCCATGTGCTCTTGCCTCAGCGCACGTGATTTTTCCATTGCCGTTATCGTCGTACATTGACAGTGGGTCGTCCGTTGTGCCTATGAACGTTGATGATTTTGTGGTTCCAACGGCCTCAGCATGATAAACCATCTCGAAGCTCTCACATCCATCGAGGATAGATTGCAACGCCTTAGCCTCGTTGTGATCAACTGACAAGCTGTACTTTCGTTTTACAAGAACAACGCGATGCGCGAACCAGCATTGGTTCTTCTCTGGCAACCATTCACCGGCATCAAGGCCGCACTTTCCTGTACGCGAACACCGATTCACCTTTGGAGATGCCAGTGTAAGGTTCAATAGGTCACTAGCGAATAGCGCTTTCGCCTGATCTGATTGCTTACACATACCGGAGTCGTGCGCTTCAGATGCTGCAACAATGTGCTCAATGTCGGTCTCTCGAATTGACTCGAAATATGACCCCGTATAAGGACCATAGATACTCCCGTTCATTTGCTCCACAATCTCGTACTCCAACGAAGCAGCATAGGGGTATTGCTTGCTCTTATCATACTCAGCACATCTACTCTCCGCTTCAATTACTAGACCATTCCACATCTCGTTGGCCATGGTGCTGGTACTTACTAAGACAATCACGCTCATCAACACTTTGAACATGGCGACTTTCTCTCTGGTTAATTCAGTATGTGACGATAGTAAAAAAAGCCACCCGCGGTGGCTTTTTTACTACATGTCTGCATTAGGAAACTTCACTATTTGCATTCAAATACGTATTGATAGCAAGTGCCGTTGCTGGGATTGGCGCCACCTTTGGATGCCCAACTCTTATACTTTATTTCCAACCCTAAGAGGCAAGCTTGTCCTGCATAGTTCCCTGCGTCAACTGAGATTGCTCTGTACTGGTCCCACTGGTAGGTAGACCTACAACTTGTGTTACCGTAGCTAGCCGAAGCAGCGTAGTAAATCTGTCTATACGTACCTTTAGCATTACTCGTGGAACCCGCGTTCACCTTCTTCTCTAACGTCGTGACTCTGCTTTGGTTACTCTTACTACGGTCAATTGTCGTGCTTAGCCATTCACTTCGTGCACGATTAAAGCTGTTGTTTGCGTAGACGTTACCACTTGCATCTAAGGTGTTAGTCTTGATTCCACTTCCTCCCACGGTTATGCCCGTAGTAAACGTTTGCTCTCCGTTAAACGTGTTGCTAATGTCGGTGCGAGCGAACCTTGATGCATCTATACCGCCAAGCATGTCGGCGTTGGCTGCGGTATCCGTAATGCCGAGAAAACGGGTATCCAAATCCTGACCTTGGTAATACAGCTTGCCTGCGTTATCGATGACCAAGGCGCCATTACTGTACAAGTTACCACCTAAATTCGTATTTCCCGCAATGGTCACCGAATCTCCAAACAGGGCCGCGCCGTTCACCGTCAGCGTGTTCGCTATCGTCGCATCGTCGAGTGCTGCCAGCGCCGCATTGACCGTGTTAGCGTTCAGCACATTGACATCCGCTTGGTCTAGAGTGGCGGTAGTGCTGGTCAGCGTCGCGAAAGTGGCCACATCCCCGTTTAACGTAGAAATCGCCGCGGTATCGACCGTCGCCATGTCTATGGTGGCCGTATCAATTAGGGCAGTGTCAATGTTGGCATTGGTGAGATTGGCCTGCGTGATGGTGGCGGTACCGATGTTGGCCGTATCACTCGTGAGTTGCGTATTGACCAGCTGACCGATTGTGGCGCTGTTGGCTATCACATTCGACGCATTGAGCTCGTTCAGTCCAGTGATATCGTTATTGTTCATCAGCAGGTCGGTGTACATGGTGTTGAGCTCACCGGTGCCCGATGGGTCTGCAAAGCGTGACAGCGATGAGCGCACAATAGCGGCCGCTTGGGGTACCTCGACGTCCATAGCGATGCGATTCCCCGTTAGCACCCCATTGTTGCGTGCTAATGCAGATTGCAGCGCGTTCTTTGTTCCGGCATCAAGATTCGCTGTGTCTATGTATAGTTGGAACTTTTGCAGAGTTTTGGCGCCGGTGATGTTTCCCATTGGCGTGGTGTAATTACCGGCGTAATAATCACTGATATCGGTCAGTTGTGTTGGCCACGCACCATTATGTGCCACATAGAAATTTTTGAGGGCGGACTGAACAAGCAGCATTTCCTTAATGGTCACTTGAGCCAATTCTTTTTGTCGTGACTGGCTAATCTCAGCTAGGTTACTGTCATTTTGTGCTGCGACCGAGTGCGCGATCAGCATGTTACCTATTAGCGCTAGCGACAAAGCTGTAACTCGCAGTGTGTTGTGTACTATCATCATCGGGTTCCTTTTGTTGTAGCTACAGAAGGGAGGTGAGTAATTATCACTTGCACTGCCATGCCGTATATTTCACTGGGCTCCAGCTAGAGTTTCCTTGCTTAGCTTTGCTAGCGGTAGTCATGCCAATAAGACAGCCCTTTCCTTGTGTAACACCATTTGCAAAGATTACGCCTCCTTTTGTTCCTGAACGATACGAATCATACCAACTGGGTGGATTCTGCGATTGACTATATTGCACCTCTGCTACTTTTCTCCATGTACCCCACTGCGCCATTCCAGACCCAGATTTCAACTGGTTTTCGAGTGCCGAGATGCGACTAGCATTGCTTTTTGATCTGTTAGTCGTAGTGCTCAACCACTCATTTGAAGAGCGAAGTAACACGTTATTGGCATAAACATTACCACTTGCATCAAGGGTGGTCGTTTTAACTCCCGCCCCTCCGACAGTGATCCCATTGTTGAAGTTTTGGTGTTCGACAAAATTGTTGCTTACATCCACTCTTGCAAATCTTGACGCATCTATACCGCCTAGCATGTCGGCGTTAGCCGCGGTATCCGTGATGCCCAGAAAACGGGTATCCAAATCCTGACCTTGGTAATACAGCTTGCCTGCGTTATCGATGACCAAGGCACCATTACTGTACAAGTTACCACCTAAATTCGTATTTCCCGCAATGGTCACCGAATCTCCAAACAGGGCCGCGCCGTTCACCGTCAGCGTGTTCGCTATCGTCGCATCATCGAGTGCTGCCAGCGCCGCATTGACCGTGTTAGCGTTCAGTACATTGACATCCGCTTGGTCTAGAGTGGCGGTAGTGCTGGTCAGCGTCGCAAAAGTGGCCACATCCCCGTTTAACGTAGAAATCGCCGCGGTGTCGATTGTCGCCATGTCGACGGTCGCGGTGTCAATCAGCGCGGTATCGATATTGGCATTGGTGAGATTGGCCTGCGTGATGATAGCGGTACCGATGTTGGCCGTATCACTGGTGAGTTGCGTATTGACCAGCTGACCGATTGTGGCGCTGTTGGCTATCACATTCGACGCATTGAGCTCATTAAGTCCGGCGATGTTGTTGCCGTTCATCAGAAGGTCGGTGTACATGGTGTTGAGCTCACCGGTGCCCGATGGGTCGGCGAAGCGAGACAGAGATGAGCGCACAATAGCGGCAGCTTGGGGTACATCGACGGTCATGATGGCCCTATTGCCAGTCAGAGCGCCATTGTTTTTCGCCAACGCAGTTTGCAGTGCACTTTTGGCGGTTGTATCAAGATTATTGGTGTCAATGTAGAGTTGAAACCCCTGCGTTGTCTTCGCTCCCGTGATGGTTCCCATAGGAGTCGTATAACTACCCGAGTAGTACTCGGTAATGCCGCTTAAGTCTGTTGGCCAAGCTCCAGTGTTCGCTACGTAAAAATTCTTGAGCGCTGACTGTACCAGTAGAAGCTCTTTAATCGTAATTTCAGCCAGTTCTCTTTGTCGATTCTGAGTCTCTTTCGCTTGTGTTTGGCCATCTTGGGCGCTTGCAACAGGCGTTGTCACCATCAAGCCGAACGCTATCAGAATAGGCAGTGTCTTTTTAAGTGTCTTCATGCGATATTCCTAACATTGATCCGTAGTTTGAAATATAGCATATGTGATATTTTCGATCGAATCGAATGTCACTATTTGTTCATAAACTTAATCACCGCTCCCATTAGTGGTTCGTGGTGTCAATCAACACTCTAAGGTGTTCCAAATGGATGGAACGCTGTTCACGTACTAACCGCCTTAATTCTGGCAAGCCATCATGATGCTCAGCGCCGCAATGATCGCACACAAACGCCTGCTTATGCTTCGAATAGGTCGCCTTCTCGTGAGGGCAAATGTGCTCATTGTGATCGTGGGTCACCGCATTCTCCCACCATCATTTAGCCATCCCTAGTGACCCACTTGCTGTTTCCTCTGTTTGGCTATCCCGATTAGTTTGCCCAACCGCCAGAGCTAATTCTTCCGCCAGCTCAACGTCAAGGTCTGCAGCCCACTCGTCAACGTTTGCAACCCAGTCAACCGTTGGAACGTGGATGCCAAAATCCCCCAGTCCCATTTCGGGTCGGCGAATGAACTGCACCTCAAGATCGACATCGAGCTGGTGGATCAATAGCGGTTTGTGTGTTTGCGCGCATACCGCAACATGCTCGACATCCACTTCCGTCGTCTGACATCCGATCGCGTTTAGTAACGCTGCTGCGTTTTTTATACTAGCAATGTGCTCTGGAGCCTCGCGGTGCATTGCAAATAACTCGTGGTCATCCTCATGCAGATCATCAATGTCTATGTACTCTTCAATCGTCAACCCGTTTTCCTCAATAAACTGAAAGGCTCGGTGCACATCTGGGGCAGCTTGGTGCGGCATCAAAAATGGCTGTTGTACGATCAGGAAAAGACGTCCCTGACGTTCTTCTGTAGATTCTACTTCCACTACGTCGTGCACAGTGGGTAGGCTTGCACAGTCTATGCTTCTTGAACGCGCAGCAAACAACGCTTCACTCATAGATTTTGTGGCGCGTACCGCTAGGCCATCAGCGCGCAAGAACGTTTTCCCATAAGAGTCTTGATATACGGGCACCGACTCCACTGCGCCCATTAGTTGATTGACGACTCGGTAGAGTTCGTCATTATTCCACTGGTTCATACTCAAGCTCTCGTTCACATCCTTCGAAATAGCGATACATTGAATGGGTTTGAAGGTCCCCTAAACCGGTGCGATGCGCGTACGTTAAGAGCTCTAACACTTCCCCACGAAGAATGGGTTCTGATTGATGCAGTCCGGTTCGATTCTCTTTGTGAAGAAACGAGCGGCAAACACTCAAAATGTACAATGGGCTTTTGGTGTACGTCGCAATGAAACGAGCCACATAGCGTTGTGTCTGCGCCTTATCCATCGTCCAGTCGGGTTGTGAATCTAAGTCATTGGTAATGTCTTGGACTGCACTCAATGTAATAGGTTTGATCGCCCCAAATAACTGTGGGTAACGGGCTTTAACTAGAATTTCGAAATCATTTGCTTTCATGCTTAATTCCTTGTGATTGGATTTGTCGAAATTAGTGTATCACTGTGCCCAACTACTTAGGGCTAAAACGGTCTACGCCAGTACTTAATTGTTTGTCTACTGCATTTTCGTTGTTCAGTGAATGCGGTTCAAGGTGCGGCTTAGTGACAATTGATGAGAGCAAGCTATCCTCATCACTCAGTTGTTCGATGAAGTTCTGCTCTTGCTCCATGCGCTCGGCAACGGCAAATTCTTTCACTACGACTAACCCGTGAAGTAGGCGCTCTGGTACGTGATCATGCATATGAAAACGCTGAGCTCGGTTATTTTTTAACGTGCGCTCCAAATGCATCTCGAGCTGAAGGTTCATTTGGTCGAACAGAGCAAGCTGCGGCTCCCCCTCCACCAGCTTCACCCCCATATTCAACGCCTTAACGTCCATCGCCATGTTTCCCTGCGTTTCATGATGCCACATGCCATCTTGGATCTGCTGGATAGCTTGGACAAATTCAGGGTTGTTGATCAGTTCGTCACGCACCTCTTCGTTGTAATCGTCGATGTCGTAAGGGTGGTAGATGTCTAGAAACCCATAGTCCAACGTATCCAATGCAGCATTGGCGACCTCCATCCATGGGTGGTCTTGGTCCACGCGCTCTTGGTAGATAAGAAACATGGGCGAGTTCTGCAA
>NZ_JCBDGX010000102.1:0-25201 GCF_059834345.1 Vibrio sp. R11-SG3-ISO3-SZ | reverse complement strand
AAATTCAGGTTCTGCAGAATCCGAGTCTGACGCCTCATTGCGGCTCTCTTTTTCCTCAGTACGGTTTTTTTCTTCAACGTTTACCTCGTCATTGGCCTCTTCCACTTCGAGTAGTGGGTTGGAGTCTAATGCTTCCTGAATTTCTTGTTGAAGATCCAAGGTCGACAACTGCAATAAGCGAATCGCTTGTTGCAATTGTGGCGTCATGGCTAACTGCTGTCCTAGCTTGAGTTGTAATGAGGGTTTCATTCAGTAATGCTTGCCTTAATGCTGGAGAACTTTCTTGTTCGTCCTATTATTATCTCTGTTACTTACTGTAATCATAGACGGAATTGTTCACCAAGATAAACTTGTTTCACCTGCTCGTTGTTCAACACTTCGCTCGGTGTGCCCTCTGCAATCAGATGACCTTGGCTAACGATGTATGCCTTTTCACACACATCCAGTGTTTCGCGAACGTTGTGGTCAGTGATCAAGACACCGAGACCTCTATCCCTGAGGTGTTCAATGATTTTCTTGATGTCGATAACGGAAATGGGGTCGACCCCAGCAAAGGGTTCATCCAACAAAATGAACTGTGGATTAGCCGCTAATGCCCGCGCGATTTCAACTCGGCGACGTTCTCCCCCTGATAATGCCATACCCGCACTGTGTCGAATGTGCTGAATGTGGAATTCTTCAAGTAAATCTTCTAAGCGGTCTTGGCGCTGCTCACGGGTTAACTCTTCACGTGTCTCAAGTACCGCCATGATGTTATCCTCGACCGACAACTTACGAAAAATCGACGCTTCTTGAGGCAAGTAACCAATACCCATGCGAGAGCGGCTGTGCATCGGCAAAATACTGATGTCGTTGCCATCAATGCTGATGGAGCCTTCGTCACGAGCCACTAACCCCACAATCATGTAGAAGGAGGTGGTTTTACCCGCGCCGTTCGGGCCGAGCAACCCGACGATTTGGCCCGATTCGACTTGCAGGCTGACGTCTGTCACGACGGTTCGATTGCCGTAGGTTTTCGCTAAGTTTTGCGCTTTTAATATCGCCATAATTTTTTGTGTCGCTATGGTTTCGTATCGCTGTAGTTACTTATCGATACAGTTACGTATCGATGTAGCTACGTTTCGCTTTAGTGATGCTTTCGCGAGTGATCGCGACGTTTTAGCTCGTTACTCTTGTACCGCTTGTGGCTGTAGAACCGTCGACACGCGATCGCCTTTCTCTTTGCCGTCTGCAATCAACTTCTGTGAAGAGATTTTATAGCGAATTTTGCTGCCGCGAATCACGCTGTCGTCTTGAGATAGCATCGCTTGGTCAATCATCGTCAGTTGATCATCGCTCATCTTGTAGTAGAGCTCTTTCGCTTCACCGTAAAGGGTTTTACCATCGTCGGTCAACTGGGAAAACGTCGCTAAATCCCCATACCCTTCAATCTCTTGAATGGAACCATCGGCAGGATCTCGAGTCACTACCACTTTGTCGGCGTTGATGTTGATACTGCCTTGCTTGAGCTTCACATCGCCGAGGAAGGTGACTTGGTTACTCTGCATATCGAGCTGTTGACTGTCAGAGTCAATGTATACGGGCTGATCTCGGTCGGTTGAGAGGGCCATGGCGTTGCTTGTCAGTAACAAGCAGGAAATCAGACTAAGGTGTGAGAGTTTCATATCTACCTTGTACGTGTTTGTAGAGGGTTGCGTTGTTATCTGCAAAGTTGCCTTTCATGGCTTGCCCTACTGTTTCAAACTGTGGGCCGACTAAAGTGACTTGGTTGTCAGCCCAAAAATCTCGGTTGTCCAATTGAATACTCATGGTGTCAGTGGACAGAGTGTCAAAGCCAGAATCTGGCAATAAGTTGGTGGTCAGAACGTCTTCATACAGAGTCAAAACATGATCTTTGGTGAGGACACCACGTTTTGCGGTGATTTCCCACTCTTGCACTGTGCCGTCTCGATAGACTTTTAGCACAGGGCTTTGAAAAACGGTATCGCCGCTTTGCGCGAAGTGATCCAAATGAGCAGACGTGATCACATAGCTGCGAATCCCTTGTTCATTGTATGAGGTATTTTCTAAGCCTTGACCACTGAACATGGGCAGTTCTGTGTCCGGATCAACTTGAATATCATAACTTTGCTGCTTGTTGATCAGAGTGTAAGCACTGATGGCGACAACAAGTAGCAAGAGTAGATAGCCAATACGGGTTAGTGTCATATACTCAAACCTTTGTGAGTATCCAGTTCATCTCGTGCTTGAAGGATCAGGTCGCACACCTCACGCACGGCGCCATGTCCGCCACGAATAGCCGTGACATAATTGGCGCGCTGAGCCAACAATGGGTGACCATCTGCCACGCACACTTTGAGCGCGACTTTATCCATAACTGGCCAATCAATCAAATCATCACCCATGTAGCCAGTATGCTCAGGTGCAATGTTGAGCTTGTCGCAAATGTCTTGGTATGCCTTAAGTTTGTCATCTTGGCCCTGATAGATTAGCGTAATTCCCAGTGCTTTCATGCGATTTTCGACAATCGCAGAGCGGCGCCCGGTAATAATGGCAATCTCAATCCCTGCATTCATCAAGGACTTGACGCCATAGCCATCGCGAGTGTGAAAGGTTTTGAGTTCTTCGCCCTGATTACCCATGTAAATCAGGCCGTCAGAAAACACCCCATCGACATCGCAAATAAGCAGTTTAATCTGTTTGGCAATCGCAAACAGATTCGGTTCCACGGGTTGGTAAAGAGTGTCAATCATCGCAGACATTACATCACTCCCGCTTTCAATAAATCGTGCATATTCAGTGCGCCCACGACGCGTTGGTCTTGACATAAAATCAGGCCATTGATGCTTTTGTTTTGCATCAAAGCCAGACCTTCTGCGGCCAGAATGTCCGGGCTGGCCGTCGTCGGGTGTGTGGTCATGACATCTCCGATTAACGCGGTGTGGATATCAATACGTTTATCGAGAATACGACGTAAATCACCATCGGTGAAAATGCCGACCAGTTTTTGCGCTTCATCGACCACGGCCGTCATGCCCAGCCCTTTCTCGCTGATGACCAAGAGTGCATCGCGAATCACTGTGGTTGGCGTCACCAAAGGCAGTTGTTCACCAGTGTGCATGATGTCTGACAGCTTCAGCAGTAGCTTACGGCCTAAAGCGCCGCCCGGGTGGGAGAGCGCAAAATCTTCGGCGGTAAAGCCGCGTGCTTGGAGCATGGCAACCGCCAGTGCATCACCCATCACCAGCGTTGCCGTGGTGCTTGAGGTAGGCGCCAGGCCTAGTGGGCAGGCTTCTTTTGGCACCGTGATTTGCAAATGCAAATCAGACAGCTTCGCCATGTTGGATTCTGGCTTGCCGGTCATGCTGATGATTTTGATATTTAGGCGCTTAAGCACAGGGAAAAGGCCCAAGATTTCTGAAGATTCGCCGGAATTTGAAATAGCCAGCACGATATCATTTGGGTCAATCATGCCGAGATCGCCATGCGCGGCTTCGCCTGGGTGGACGAAAAACGCCGATGTGCCTGTGCTCGCCAGCGTGGCGGCAATTTTATTGCCAATATGGCCAGATTTGCCAATCCCCATTACGACCACTTTGCCATCACGGTTATTCAAAATGAGATCGCACGCCTTGGCAAAGTCGTCATTGAAGTATTGGTCGAGCTGCTTGAGTGCATCAATTTCAGTGTTCAGCACCTCGAGCGCGGCGCTGCGGTAGTCGTACATACAAAACTCCAAAAGGTTAAGCGGCCATATTCATCACAAGATAGGTTTGGTAGGCGATAAAGCAGAAAAACAGCACGCCACCTTCTAATCGATTGATGCTGCGCGATTTACCCAGCGCCATTGCGACCAATAAGAGTGATACGCCGAGCATGACCCAAAAATCACGTCCCATTGCATACTCGCTGAGCATGGATGGGTTAAGAATGCCAGGGATGCCCATGACCGCAAGAATATTGAATACGTTTGAGCCGATGATGTTACCGACCGCCATGTCATCTTCCCCTTTCATGACGCCAGCCAGTGAGGCGGCGAGCTCAGGAAGACTGGTGCCGACAGCAATGATGGTCAGGCCGATGACCAGATCGCTCATGCCAAAGTATTGGGCGATGACCACCGCGTTATCGACCAAAGTGTCGGCCGCGATGGGCAGCAAAATTAAACCGACCACAACCCAGATGCCCGCTTTGAGGTTACTCACCCCTTCAGGCACTTCAGACTCTTGCTCTTCCAGTAGTACGTCGCCTTTTTGTTTTTCGCTGCGGCTTATTTGCAACATTGCCACAATAAAGGCAGCAAACAGCACAAACAGTAGCGCCCCTTCATAAAAGCCTAAATGGTTATCCCAGAGCAGGACACCCGCTAGGACGGTAACGCCCACCATCAGTGGTAACTCACGTCGAATAACGGCTGAGCTGATGGAGAGAGGTTTAATGAGCGCTGTGATGCCGAGAATCAGTGCGATGTTGGCGATATTCGAGCCTAGTACGTTGCCTACTGCGGTATCGGTTTTACCTTCAAGGGCGGCGGTTGCCGAGACCATCATTTCCGGTGCTGAGGAGCCCATCGCCAAGATTGTCATACCGATAACCAACGGAGAAATACCGAAGTTTCGAGCTAGCGCGGCAGAGCCAAACACCAGTTTGTCCGCACTCCAAACAAGCAACACTAACCCGACGATGAGAAACGCAATCGCTTCAAGCATGATAATCCCTAAACAGTAGACAACGTGAGAATTTAACCGTCAATTTTGACGCTTTGCCGTTTAAAAGGGAAGCGGTAAAAGGATAATTTTCATGTTCATTTTGTTGTGAAATTCGTAATTTAATTATTTTTGTCGTTAAATTAATAAAGAAAGAGTCACTCACAATTCACGCTGTGTGGCTTTAAATTCGTCATTAATCTGCTTATGATTGCGCATCAATAGGGATATCAACGGGTTCGTTATGCCAGAAGAAGATTTGGTTACTATCCAGAAGCTTACCTTCTCTCGAGGGACGCGCAAGATTTTCGACAATGTCGATCTCAGCGTGCCGAAAGGCAAGGTCACAGCCATTATGGGCCCATCAGGGATTGGTAAAACGACCTTACTCAGGTTGATCGGCGGTCAACTCTACCCAGACAGCGGTGAGGTCTGGTTTGATGGTCACAATATTCCTACCCTCAGTCGCAACAAGCTCTATCGAGAGCGTAAAAAAATGAGCATGCTGTTTCAATCGGGCGCACTATTCACCGACTTAACCGTGTTTGACAACGTGGCATTTCCGCTGCGTGAACATACCGAACTTGACGAAGCCATGATTCGCACTTTGGTGCTGCTTAAGCTAGAGGCCGTTGGTCTGCGCGGGGCCGCCGAGTTAATGCCAAGCGAGCTCTCCGGTGGGATGGCACGCCGCGCTGCGTTGGCTCGCGCTATTGCGCTAGACCCAGAGCTCATCATGTTCGATGAGCCTTTCGTTGGCCAAGATCCAATCACCATGGGCGTGCTGGTGGAGCTGATTCGCAGTCTTAACCACGCACTTGGGATCACCGCTATTGTGGTCTCACACGATGTCCCTGAGGTGATGAGCATTGCTGATAAGGTGTACTTAATGGCCAATGGGCAAGTGATTGCGTCAGGGTCGCCGCAGCAACTGCGTGATAATCCGGATCCACAAGTGCAGCAGTTTCTGCTTGGCCAGGCCGATGGCCCTGTGCCGTTTCGTTATCCCTCTCAACCCATCGCAAAGGAGCTGTTCTCCTAATGTCGGATTTGGTCAATGTCATCGCTCATATCGGGCAACGGAGCTTAGCCATCGCGAGTGCCTTTGGTCGCTCGAGTTTGATGTTGGCGGGCGCGATCATCGCTCGCCCTCAGCCCGTCAAACACTTGCCGTTATTGGTTAAGCAGCTTTATAGCGTCGGTGTGCAATCGCTGATCATTATTGTCTTGTCGGGGCTATTTATCGGCATGGTACTGAGTTTGCAGGGCTACGTTATCTTGGTGGATTTTGGCGCGGAGGGCGCACTTGGCCAGATGGTGGCGTTGTCGCTACTGCGAGAGCTTGGCCCTGTGGTGACGGCGCTGCTGTTTGCCGGGCGCGCGGGCTCAGCATTGACCGCAGAGATCGGTTTAATGAAAGCCACCGAGCAATTATCGAGCATGGAAATGATGGCGGTCGATCCGCTGAAACGAGTGATTGCGCCACGCTTTTGGGCCGGGGTGATTTCTATGCCGCTGCTGACGATGATATTTATGGCGGTCGGCATCTGGGGCGGGCAACTGGTCGGCGTCGATTGGAAAGGGATTGATCATGGCAGCTTTTGGTCGGCGATGCAGGCATCGGTTGAGTTAGGTCAAGACATAGGTAACAGCTTCATTAAAAGTTTTGTATTCGCTATCACAGTGACCTGGATAGCGCTGTTTAATGGCTATGATGCCGTGCCGACTTCGGCCGGGATCAGCCAAGCGACGACACGCACCGTCGTGCACTCTTCACTCGCGGTACTGGGGCTAGACTTCGTACTCACCGCATTGATGTTTGGGAATTAATCATGCAACAAACACGAAAGACAGAATTATGGGTCGGCAGCTTTGTCCTTGCCGGAATTTGCGCAATCTTAGTGATGATTTTTCAAGTCGCTGACGTTAAAGGACTCGGTTCTGGTGACACTTACACGCTCAAAGCCGAGTTTGACAACATCGGCAGCTTGAAGGTGCGTTCGCCGGTGAAAGTGGGCGGGGTAGTGATTGGACGCGTGGCGAAAATTGAGCTTAACCCTGAGTCACTGCTGCCGGTGGTCACCTTGTCGATTAGCCGCCAGTTTGACCAGTTTCCGGAGACCTCAAGCCTTAAAATTCTCACCTCAGGTTTGATTGGCGAACAGTATATTGGTTTGACGCCTGGATTTGTCTTTGATGATGAGCAGATGCTGGTGGACGGCGATTATATTGAAGACACCAAGTCAGCCTTGGTATTGGAAGATTTGATTGGCCAAGTGCTATATAGCTTTGGCAGTGACTCTGACAAACAGGCAGAGTAAGGAGAAAAGGATGTTTAGAAAGTTAGTGCTTACTCTCGCATTGGTTATTGCCAGTGTTTCGGTTGGAGCAAAAGAAGTCAACAGGCAAGACCCGTATCAAATGATGGTTCAGGTGTCGGATCAAACCTTTGCGCGTCTCAAAGCGGAGCAGGCGCAAATTCAGCAAGAGCCAGAAAGATTGAAGCTCATCGTAGAACAAGAGTTGATGCCGTATGTGGATGAAAAATACGCGGCGCTCAAGCTGCTAGGGCCAAATTTAAAAGGGGCGAAGCGTGAGGACGTATTGGTGTTTATCGACGCTTTTCGCGCTTATATTGTCGCCTCTTACGCGCAAGTGCTGACCCAATACACCGACCAGACGATTGAATTTGAACCTGAAGGTCGTGTGGATGACAGCCGCACCATTACTGGCGTGAAGCTCGACATCATTGATTCGCCAAGACCGAACATCAAGCTTGAGTTCAAATTGCGTAAAGACAAATCGAGTGGTGAGTGGAGTGCCTTTGACATGATTGCAGAAGGCATCAGCATGCTGTCGAGCAAGCAATCGGAGTGGAGCGGCAAGCTGCGCCAAGAAGGGATTCTTGCGGTCGCACAGGAGCTGCAAACACTGGCGAAAACGCCGATTCGCTACGAGAACAAGTCGTAATGAGCGGGGCGACATGGCAGCCATTGTCCGCTGAATGCTGTGAACTGTCTGGTCATTTGGATAGAGACAGCGTACCTGCACTTTGGCGCACATTGCAGCAGTGGCAACCTCAAGCGCAGAACGTAGAGTGGTCATTAAAAGCGGTTAATCGTATCGATTCTGCCGGAATGGTGATGCTAATTCACCTAATTGAGCATGCAAAAAAACAAAACTGTCATATAATGCTCAGCTTCGTACCAGTGGAACTCAATACCCTTTTTCAATTGAGTAATATCCGCAAGGAGCTGGCTGGACACATTAAAAATTAATACCGGGGTGGATCGTGGATAGCGCACAAGTACAACAGATTTTAAATAACGCACTAAACCTGGAAGAAATACACGTCAAAGGAGAGGGCAGTCACTATGAAGTGGTGGCCGTTGATGCGTGTTTTGATGGCATGAGCCGCGTTAAAAAACAGCAGCTAATTTATGCTCCTCTCATGGAATACATCCAAAGAAATGACATTCACGCTGTTTCTATCAAAGCCTTTACGCCGCAAGAGTGGGCTCGTGATAAGAAGTTGATGTCACTATAAGGTTTAGTCATGGAAAAGTTTCGAGTAACGGGGTCTAAGCAACCTCTCGTTGGTGAAGTCACCATTTCAGGCGCCAAAAACGCGGCTTTGCCGATTTTGTTTGCCTCTATTTTGGCCGAGGAGCCTGTTGAAGTATCGAATGTTCCCAAGTTACGTGACATCGATACTACTATGGAGCTGCTTAAGCGCCTTGGCGCTAAGGTTGAGCGCAATGGCAGTGTCCATGTCGACCCAAGCTGCATCACAGAGTACTGCGCGCCATATGACTTGGTGAAAACCATGCGCGCATCGATTTGGGCGCTTGGCCCGCTGGTGGCACGTTTTGGTCAAGGCCAAGTTTCGCTGCCTGGTGGCTGTGCAATTGGTGCTCGTCCTGTGGATTTGCATATCCACGGTTTAGAACAACTAGGCGCAACGATCACTCTAGAAGACGGTTACGTGAAAGCGCACGTCGATGGTCGCCTTAAAGGCGCGCATATTGTGATGGATAAAGTGAGCGTAGGCGCAACCATCACCATCATGTGTGCTGCGACGTTGGCGGATGGCAAAACCGTATTGGATAACGCCGCGCGTGAACCAGAGATTGTTGATACGGCTGAGTTTTTGAATAAGCTGGGCGCAAAAATTTCTGGTGCAGGTACGGACACCATCACGATTGAAGGGGTTGAGCGCTTAGGTGGCGGTCAGCACTCTGTGGTGGCCGATCGCATTGAAACGGGGACCTTCCTTGTGGCTGCCGCCGTATCGGGCGGTAAAGTGGTGTGTCGCAACACCAATGCGCACCTGCTTGAAGCGGTACTGGCGAAACTGGAAGAGGCGGGGGCCTTGGTTGAAACGGGAGACGATTGGATTTCCGTGGATATGACCGGGCGCGAGCTTAAAGCCGTGTCGATTCGCACTGCACCACACCCAGGGTTCCCAACCGACATGCAGGCGCAGTTCACTTTGCTGAACATGATGGCGAAAGGTGGTGGTGTGATCACGGAAACCATCTTTGAAAACCGCTTTATGCATGTGCCTGAGTTAATGCGTATGGGCGCGAAAGCCGAGATCGAAGGCAATACCGTTATTTGCGGTGATGTGACCTCGCTGAGCGGCGCTCAAGTGATGGCGACGGATCTGCGCGCTTCTGCCAGTCTGGTGATCGCCGGCTGCATTGCCCAAGGCGAAACCATCGTTGACCGTATTTACCACATCGATCGTGGTTACGACAAAATCGAAGACAAGTTGACAGCGCTAGGCGCCAAGATTGAGCGCTTTCGCGATTAACGTCTTGTCATAGTCTCTTGCCGACAATAAGCCGAAACGGGAGTTTCGGCTTTTTTATAAGGGTGAGATCAGTTAGAGTCGAGCTAGTTTTTAGTTCATAGTGTTCTTGGAGAACCACAATGATTGCACTACTTCGTGTATTGGCTGTTGCGCTTTTTGCAATTGTTATGTTTATTTTTGGTTGCGGCTATTGCTTATTAAGCCCTCGCAACCCTAAACATGTTTTCACCTTCGGTCGCCTGTTTGGCAAAATGTCGAGTGTGTTTGGTATCAAGCTAGAACTGCGCATTCCAGACGATGCCTACCAACGCGGTCAACATATCTACATTGCCAACCACCAGAACAACTGGGATTTGTTCACTGTCTCTTCGGCGGTGACACCAAAAGTGGTCACTGTGGGTAAGAAGAGCCTCGCGTGGATGCCACTGTTTGGTCAGCTGTACTGGTTGACCGGTAATATCCTGATTGACCGTGCGAACCGCTCGAAAGCGAAAGGTACCATTGATCAAGTGGTCGATAGCATGAACAGCAGCGATGTCTCTGTATGGATGTTCCCTGAAGGAACGCGCTCACGTGGCCGTGGCTTACTGCCATTTAAAACTGGTGCCTTTCACGCCGCTGTGGGAGCGAAATTACCGATCATTCCTATTGTGTGCAGCTCAACCAGTGGCTTGAAGCTCAATCGTTGGAACAACGGTCATGTCATTGTAGAAATGCTGCCACCGGTGTCTACCGAAGGGTATGGCAAAGAGAATGTGCGTGAATTGGCAACGCTATGCCGCGAGCAGATGGCGAAAAAGCTAGAAGAGCTCGATAATGAAGTGGCGATGCTGAATCAGCAAGAGGGCGTGAAAGCCTAATTCAACCCACGACCGCGAAGTCGAATATGAGCAGTGACCTAGAGTCGCTGCTTTTTTGTTTGATTTATAGAGACACAAAAAAAGCCAAGTCTTTCGACTTGGCTTTAAAAGTGGCTCCTCCTGCTGGGCTCGAACCAGCGACCTGCGGATTAACAGTCCGTCGCTCTACCAACTGAGCTAAGGAGGAATTGTCTTTTTACGTTTCTTTATGAACAGAGCTCTAATAAAGAAATGGTGCCGACTACCGGAATCGAACTGGTGACCTACTGATTACAAGTCAGTTGCTCTACCTACTGAGCTAAGTCGGCGCCGGATTAACAAGCTACGCTCGTTAATGATATTGGCTCCTCCTGCTGGGCTCGAACCAGCGACCTGCGGATTAACAGTCCGTCGCTCTACCAACTGAGCTAAGGAGGAATTATCTCGTTTGCGATAAAGAATAAATGGTGCCGACTACCGGAATCGAACTGGTGACCTACTGATTACAAGTCAGTTGCTCTACCTACTGAGCTAAGTCGGCACACTGTATTCTTTGCGCTTTGCTGATGTTTAATTGTCTTAGACACCAACAATCAAATTGTGGTGCCCGGAGGCGGAATCGAACCACCGACACGAGGATTTTCAATCCTCTGCTCTACCGACTGAGCTATCCGGGCAACGGGGTGTATTAAAAGACTTTTCGTGTTTGAGGTCAACATCAAATTGCAAAAAAAATATCGTTTGTTGCTTTTCTATACTTAGTGGGCTGTTTTTGCCCATTTTGCTGATTTGAACCATAACGCTTGGCGTATAAAGCCAGGTGGAAAAGAACAAAGAGTGATAACAGAGAGGAAAAAGCACGCGTTAAAGCGTGCTTTTTGTTACTTATCGTATGGATTAGTGTTTAACGTTAAACTTGCTTACCTAGCTTCTGACTTTCTGCTCCGTGGAGTGATATGCGCTGTACCGTTTGGCACGGGAGATCCAAAAGCGAGATGGAGGCAATCTATATTTGTACTGAAACGATAAGGGTGTCGATACAAAAAAGCCCCAGTCTTTCGACTGAGGCTCTGATGTGGCTCCTCCTGCTGGGCTCGAACCAGCGACCTGCGGATTAACAGTCCGTCGCTCTACCAACTGAGCTAAGGAGGAATTATTCGTGTATCGCGTATAAACATGACACCAAATAATGGTGCCTCGAGGCGGAATCGAACCACCGACACGAGGATTTTCAATCCTCTGCTCTACCGACTGAGCTATCGAGGCAAAAGAATGGTGCCGACTACCGGAATCGAACTGGTGACCTACTGATTACAAGTCAGTTGCTCTACCTACTGAGCTAAGTCGGCACACTGTATTCTTTGTGCTTTGCTTGTGTATTAATATTTTATTAAGACACCAACAATCAAATTGTGGTGCCCGGAGGCGGAATCGAACCACCGACACGAGGATTTTCAATCCTCTGCTCTACCGACTGAGCTATCCGGGCGACGGAGCGCTATTAAACGGATTTTCCGTCTTCGCGTCAACTTGTTTTTGGAAAAAAAAACAAAAAAGTGGTTAAGTGCCGACAATTTAGCCGTTTTGGCACATTAGGTTCTCCCCGAGTTAAAGGCTTTTTTGAAATTTGTTACTTTCTCTAGGTAACGACGCGCTTCTGCGTTGGGATGCTTTTTCGTCAGCGCCCAGTAGACCTGATTTGGCTGTAGGGCATTGAGGTCACGCATCGCCCGTTTCCTGTCGTTGCGATCAAAAGTGTTGAGTACGCCCCCGGTGCCACCGTTGTAGGCAGAAATCATGCTGTATTCGAGCGATGTCGGATGGCGAACGTCTTTCAAGTAACGATTTTTGAGAATGTAGAAGTAGGCGGTACCCGTATCTATGTTGTTCTCAGGATTAAACAGATACTCCGGCGTCGGTTGGCCGGATTTCTTTTTCACCAGTTGAAACACATCGCGCCCTGCGGTTTTCGGCACGACCTGCATCAGGCCATACGCGTTGGCCCAACTCACCGCATAAGGATTAAAGCTACTTTCGGTTTTAATGATGGCATAGATAAGATCCTCTGGAATGTCATATTTTTTCGATGCGCGGCGGACAATATCGGCGTACTGATAGCTGCGGATCTCAATTTGCTCTTCCACCATTGGAATTTCAACGTAGTAAGCTTTTTTGAAGTCGACATCTTTCACTTTCAGGTGATTGGCAATGAGGTAATCGGCGAAGCGATTCGCGCGCCATGACCACTGAATGGCTTTGTTGTCTTGGTCGACCACTTGGCGATAAAGAAACGGCTGACCTTCGAGTTTGATCCCTTTAGAGGAGAAGAGATCGACGTTCGCGGGATCATCGGGCGTGAGCAGTGTGGTGACGATGGCGTTTTTTAAGTGGCCCTTAGGATCGGTTGGAGAGACGGTTTCAACCGTGATCAGTCCTTTATCGAAGTTCACTTCTGAACGACTTAGATAGTTGTCGATGTATTTGACGTAGTTACTTTTACCGGCGAATTTGACTTCCGCGCGGCCCCAGCGTTTTTCGATGTTGCCAGAGAAACTGGATATGAGCGACTCCAGTGCGGCGGTGTCTTTCTCAAATTGACCAGGCAACTCAGCCAGATTTTTGGCGAAACGGTTGGTGGGCTCGTAGTTGACGTCATAAAGGCTTTCAACAAATTCGCGGCTACAACCCGTTAAGATTACGGCTAGGCTCAAGGATATAACTGGGCCAAAGTAAGCTAACTTCTTCATATCTCTCTCAAAAAAAAGACACCCGCTCTTAATGGGGTGTCTTTAAAGGCTGCTGTTATTCGCTCGGTGGCGTGTATCCCTCGATATGGACCTCTTTGCCTTCAAACAGGAAGTTGACCATCTCGGTTTCGATCAATTTGCGGTGCTCAGGATCCATCATATTGAGCTTCTTTTCATTGATCAGCATGGTTTGTTTGTGTTGCCACTGCGCCCATGCTTCTTTTGAGATGTTGTCAAAAATACGTTTACCTAGTTCGCCTGGGTAGAGCTGGAAATCCAGTCCATCGGCTTCTTTTTGTAGTCGAGCACAAAATACCGTGCGGCTCATAACGACTCCTTTGATCGAATGCTGCGTAGTTCTGACGGTAAGCTCTCCAGCAATTGCTTCACGGGAGCGGCCAAACCGACTTCTACAGGTTGGGATAAGTTATACCAAAGACCTTTGCTGCCTTCCATTATCCTATCGGGTTGCTTTGATACGTCTACCAAAATTGGCGTGATATCGAGGTGATAGTGACTGAAGGTGTGGCGAAACGCGATCAGTGGTTGTTGGTCGACAATGCTGCTTGGCAGCACGCCTCGGGTGTCGAGTGATGGTTCGATAGCGGCGTTGTGGTGTTCAGGAAAACAGTACAAACCGCCCCAAATGCCCGACTGTGGGCGCTGCTCAAGCCACACCTGTTGGTTGTGATGCAAGATCACAAACCAGGTCTCTTTGACCGGTTTCTCTTTCTTCGGCTTTTTGCCCGGGTAATCCAGCGGATTGCCCTGTTTGTAGGCCGCGCAGAAGGTGGAGACAGGGCAGAGTGAACATTTTGGCTTGCTGCGCGTGCAGACCATCGCGCCCATGTCCATCATGGCTTGGTTGTACTTGTCGACGTCGCGGCTTGGTGTGTGTTCACAGGCAAAGGACCAGAGCTGATTTTCGACCCGTTTTTGCCCCGGCCAACCTTCTACGGCAAAACAGCGTGCTAGGGTGCGTTTGACATTGCCATCTAAGATCGCATGTGGCTGTTTGTACACAGAGGATAAAATCGCCGCCGCAGTGGAGCGGCCAATGCCGGGTAGGGCGTTGAGTTGTTCAATCTGTTGTGGAAACTCGCCTTGGTACTGGTCACGAACGATTTGAGCGGCTTTGTGCAAATTGCGCGCTCTGGCGTAATAGCCGAGCCCAGTCCATAGATGCAGCACTTCGTCTTGCGGTGCATCAGCAAGTGCGGTCACCGTCGGAAAGCGAGCTAAAAAACGCTGGTAATAAGGGATAACCGTAGCGACTTGGGTCTGCTGGAGCATGATCTCCGACAGCCAAACACTGTAGGCGGTTTTATTCTGTTGCCATGGAAGGTTTTTGCGACCATAGGCGTCATACCACTCTAAGATGGCGGTTGCATAAGGCGTCACGACTTGCTCTGTGTTCTATGATTTATGGAGCAAAATTGCACCACAGAACACGCCTTGAGTGCAACCGACAATCTGTAGGGATATGTTGAACTCATGGTTGAGCTTAGAGTTGTGTTGAGGCGCTTGAGCAATTGTCGCTTTGTGCGCGTAAAACACTTGCACCAGTGGCGATTCTTTGGATAATCACAATCCCTTTGAGGCGAGACCAATTTTTAGACAGGCAGAATCATGAGTGAAGTGACCACCAACGAGTACAACGAAGACGGTAAACTGATACGCAAAGTAAGAAGCTTTGTTCGTCGCGAAGGTCGTTTGACCAAAGGTCAAGAGAATGCGATGAAAGAGTGCTGGCCGACCATGGGCATCGATTACAAAGCGGAGCGACTCAATTGGCGTGAGGTGTTCGGCAATGATAACCCTGTTGTGCTAGAAATTGGTTTTGGCATGGGCGCCTCTTTGGTCGAAATGGCCAAGAATGCCCCTGAAAAGAACTTTATCGGTATTGAAGTACACAGCCCAGGTGTGGGTGCGTGTCTATCGGATGCGCGTGACGCAGGCATCAGCAACCTTCGCGTCATGTGTCACGATGCGGTTGAAGTGTTTGAGCACATGATCCCAGACAGCAGTCTGGCGACGCTGCAACTCTTTTTCCCAGACCCATGGCATAAGAAGCGTCACCATAAGCGCCGTATCGTTCAGCTTGAGTTTGCTGAGATGGTGCGCAAAAAGCTGATTGAAGGCGAAGGCATCTTCCATATGGCGACAGATTGGGAAAACTACGCGCAGCACATGATTGAGGTGATGAATCAAGCGCCGGGCTATGAGAATATCGCCACAGAGGGCGATTTTGTTCCTCGTCCTGACGAGCGTCCTCTCACCAAATTTGAAGCCCGAGGCCATCGTTTAGGCCACGGCGTTTGGGACATCAAATATAAGCGCGTTGGCTAATCTAAGCGCCACGTAGAGTCACAAAAGCCGACATGATTCATGTTGGCTTTTTTCGTTGAACTGATTGAGGTTTTGCAATGACACCGACCAATGACATGCTAGCGAGCATTCTCGATGAGGTGCGCCCACTGATTGGCAAGGGCAAGGTCGCTAACTACATTCCCGCGCTGGCGAGAGTGCCTGCAGACAAACTGGGCATGGCCGTTTTCACTAACCAAGGTGAGGTGTTTAAAGCGGGGGATGTCGATGAGCCCTTTTCGATTCAATCGATTTCGAAAGCGCTCAGCTTAACGTTAGCCATGTGTCTCTATCAGCCAGAAGAGATCTGGCGCCGTGTGGGGAAAGAACCGTCTGGTCAGGCGTTCAACTCTTTGATTCAGCTTGAGATGGAGCAGGGCATTCCACGTAACCCGTTTATTAACGCTGGTGCTATTGTGGTGGCGGATCTGCTCAGTTCGCGCCTTTCAGCGCCCAGGCAGAGGCTGCTGGAGTTTGTGCGTCAGTTATCCGGTGATACTCATATTTGCTATGACAAAGTGGTGGCCGCATCAGAGATGATGCACAGTGACCGCAATGCGGCGATCGCGTATTTGATGCGCTCATTTGGCAACTTTGAAAACGAGGTCATCCCGGTGCTGAACAACTATTTTCACGCTTGTGCGTTGAAAATGAGTTGCGTCGACTTGGCGAAAACCTTCAGTTACCTGGCCAACAAAGGCACCTCAGTGCAAACACAAAAGCCGGTCATCACGCCGACACAAACTAAGCAGCTCAATGCGCTACTGGCGACGTGTGGTCTCTATGATGGCGCGGGCGAGTTTGCCTATCGAGTGGGGATGCCGGGTAAATCGGGAGTTGGCGGTGGCATTGTCGCGGTGATTCCTGGTGAGATGACCATCGCAGTGTGGTCACCAGAGCTAGACGCCTCTGGCAACTCATTAGCGGGCACTTGCGCCCTTGAGTTGTTTTCTCAGCGTATCGGGCGCTCTATTTTTTAGTGCTTGCTTTCACTGGTGCTGATTAGGGCGCAGGTTGGCCTGTCGCGCGCCCTTATTCACTCTCATCCATAAACGCTGCGAGCAGGTCATTGAGAAACAATTTGCCTTTCTCGGTGACTTGCCAGCTTGTCACACTTTCATCGATATAGCCTTTTTCAACGGCCCAGTTCATAGTTGGCGCGATCACGTCTAGCGCTAAGCCGGTGGTGTCGATGAAGTCTTGCTTCGGACACGCTTCAAGTAAGCGAAAACGGTTCATAAAGAACTCAAAAGGGCGCTCTTTGTGCTCGACTTGATGCTCATCAGATATGTAGGGCTTGGTGAGGTTCTGATACGCCGCCAAGTACCCTTTGGGGTGTTTGATTTTCGTGGTCCGCACAATGCGACCATCGGCAAAGCTTATCTTCCCAGCGCTGCCACAACCAATGCCAAGGTAATCGCCAAAGCGCCAGTAGTTGAGGTTGTGCTGACACTCATAGCCCGGCTTACTGTAGCCAGAGATTTCATACTGCACGTAGCCTGCTTGAGTGAGCTTTTGATGGCCCAGCTCGAAAATATCCCACAGCGCATCGTCATCCGGCAGTACGGGTGGTTTGGAGTAGAATAGGGTGTTGGGCTCAATCGTCAGCTGATACCAAGAGAGGTGCGGAGGGTTGAGCTCGATGGCTTGTTCAAGATCGGACAATGCCTCTTGGACTGATTGATCCGGCAAGCCGTGCATCAAATCGAGATTAAAGCTGTTTAAGCCTATGGTATGCGCAAGTTTCGCTGCGTTGACGGCTTCTTGCTCGCCGTGAATACGGCCCAATCGTTGGAGTTTCTCGGCCGCAAAACTCTGCACGCCAATCGAGATGCGGGTCACTCCTGCAACTTGGTATCCGCCAAAGCGCTCAGCCTCTATCGTGCCAGGGTTGGCTTCCATGGTGATCTCAATGTCATCTTTAAACGCAATGCGCGCACGAATACCAGAGAGCATGCGCTCAATGCCCTGAGGCGAAATCAAGCTTGGCGTGCCGCCACCGATGAAAATCGAGTGCAAAGGCCGCGGGTTAGCATTGAGCTGGTAGCGCTCAATATCGCTGTCGAGATCCTCAAGCAGGGCATCAATGTATTGCGCTTCAGGAATCGTATCCTTGAGTGCATGGGAGTTAAAATCGCAGTACGGGCACTTTTGTACACACCAAGGGATGTGGACATAGAGACTGAGATTCGGAGGCGTTAGCTTGGTCATGAACGTGGACATGAGCGTGGTCATGAGCGGTTACAGCGGCTGTTGTGATAGCTGAGCAAAGAGCTGCTTAAGCGCTTTACCGCGGTGCGATAGCTGCTTTTTGCGTGCGGGTTCAAGCTGCGCGCTGGCGCACTGATCTTCTGGAACAAAGAAAATCGGATCGTAGCCAAAGCCATGTTCACCTTGAGGCTCAGTCAAAATGCGCCCTTCCCACATGCCATGACAGACGATCGGAGTAGGGTCTTGGTGATGACGCATCAAGACCAAAACACAATGAAAGCGCGCCGTGCGCTGCGCTTCTGGGACATTCTCCATCGCCGCGAGCAGCTTTTCCAAGTTCTGCTGATCGCTGGCACCTTCTCCGGCATAACGCGCAGAATAAATGCCCGGCGCACCTTGTAGGTAATCGACTTCAAGGCCAGAATCATCGGCAATGGCGGCCAGCCCCGTCTCTTTCGCGGCGTGGCGCGCCTTGATGATGGCGTTTTCGATAAAGGTGGTGCCTGTCTCGGCCACTTCTGATACCGCATAGTCACTTTGTGCGACCACATCAAAGCCAAATTCAGACAACAGATCCGCCATTTCGCGGACTTTACCTTGATTGCTCGTGGCTAATACGATTTTCTTCATACTTCTCTCGCTCTCTCTATCGTCTTACTCTTCGACATAAAATTTTTGGCTGAACTTTACTGGTCCTGTGCCTTTAATGCCAGCATTAACATCAATCGTGAACGACAAGGTTTCTTCATTACTGATTGGAAACTCGGCGATATAGTAAATCGCTTCCCCTTCCACTATCTCGCGGAACGCCAATGTTTTGCTTTGGCCAATCAGGTTTTTGGCCTGACCGCTGACCGCAGCCTTGATAGCAGGTTTGCCGGCAGCTGAGTTGTCGAGCACACTGACATTGAGGATAGCCGAGTACCCGTTGCGTTTGAGCTGGTAGCTGCGCGCCACCGCTGGGGTCAAAAAGGTCGAATTAAAGGCGGAGTAGTGCACTTCGATGTCTTTGATGGTTTTGAACTGCTCGGCGGTGCTAGGGAGTGCCAGCAGAGCGAGTAAAAATAGGCAAAAGCGAGCTTTCATGAGCGTTCCTTTCAATGATTGTTTTTCATGCCTGGTAGACATGGTGTCCTTACATGGTTAGACAGCATGAGGCT
The DNA here is from genome assembly GCF_059834345.1 of Vibrio sp. R11-SG3-ISO3-SZ. Taxonomy (NCBI): domain Bacteria; kingdom Pseudomonadati; phylum Pseudomonadota; class Gammaproteobacteria; order Vibrionales; family Vibrionaceae; genus Vibrio; species Vibrio sp. R11-SG3-ISO3-SZ. The sequence continues at coordinate 6,355 of NZ_JCBDGX010000102.1, read as the reverse complement.
TGAACGTAAAAGTAAGCCACCCTAGAGGATGGCTTGGATAACGGGTGGTATCTGCTTGGCGTCGGCGATGCGCACTTGTTTGTGGCGGCCCAATTCGCCTTTTTCTATCGCCACCATGCCCTTGGCCACTTTGCATTGCTTGGCAAGATATTTGGTGAGATGCGCATTGGCTTTACCGTCTACTGGAGGGGCGGTAATGGCAACTTTTAATTCATCACCATGCACCCCGACGAGACTATCGCGGCTTGCTTTAGGTTGGATATAAAGGCGCAGCACCAGATCGCTGCCCTCTAGCCAAGCCGCGAGTGCCATTAGAGCTGATACCAAATAGGGCCAATGATGTCACCCATCAGGAAGTTAGCAAACTGCAGCACGATAAACAGCACCAGTACGCTCAAATCAAAGCCGCCCATGGCTGGAAGAACGCGGCGAATTGGCGCCAACATAGGTTCAGTCAACTGATGGAACACGTACTCAATTGGGCTGCGGCCTTGGCTGACCCAGCTCAAAATCGCGCGGATCAGTAGAACCCAGAACAGTAAGCTGCCTGCGGCTTTGAGCAAAGAGAGCAAGCCAAGGAACAGGAAGTCGGCACTGAAGGTGACGGAGCCGCCTGAGGCAATCAAAATCAAGGCGACAAACTTCAAGACGCACAACACGTAAGCAAATAGCACGGTGGCGAGATCAATGCTGCCTACCGATGGGATCACGCGGCGCAGCGGCGCAACGACCGGTTGTGTCGCTTTAACGATAAATTGCGAGAAGGGGTTATAGAAATCGGCGCGCGCCGCCTGTAACCAGATCCGCAAAATGACGACCATAATGTAGAGGTCGAACAGTGTGGAAATCAAAAAACTCATTGAATTCATAGGGTAACCTTACTTCGTCGAGCCAAGGCTCGGGCTGTTAAAACAGAACTTTAAAACAGTGTTTCCATCTCTTTCGCACGGCTGACCGCAGCTTGCATTGCTTTGGCTACTATAGCGGAAAGTTGGTGTTCGTTGAATGTACGCAGCGCTTCTGCGGTAGTACCACCTTTGGAGGTCACCTGCTCGCGCAGTGTCGACAGTTCAATATCTGGGTTGGCGACCACCATCTCAGCCGCGCCCAATGCCGATTGCTGGACGAGCAATCTGGCGGTCTCTTTGTCAAATCCTTGAGCCATCGCCTCTTGCTGCATCGCTTCCATAAATAGGAAGAAGTATGCCGGCGCGCTGCCTGCGGCGGCAATGATGTTGTTGATGCCGGACTCTTGCTCTACCCAGCAGCAGCGGCCCACTGCGCTCATCAGCTGCTCAGCAAAGGCTTTGTCGCTATCACTGACGCTCTCTGGCGCGTAGAGACCGCTCATCCCTTTGCCGAGTTGCGATGGTGTGTTTGGCATAACACGCACCAGTGGCGCCTTTGTGGCGAGCATCTCTTGTAGGCGTTGGCAATGAATGCCTGCGGCAATAGAAATGACCAGTTTGTTGGAAAAGTCGATGCCCTGTAGTGGCTGACAGACCGCTTCCATCATTTGTGGCTTGACCGAAAGAACCACCACATCTGCATCGTTTGCTGCTTGAATATTGTCGCTGGTGGTGTGAATGCCATAGGTCTCTTCCAGTGGCAAGCGGCGCGTGGTTGACGGCGCCGTCGCGGTAATCAGTGATGCTGGGTAACCATCGGCGACAAGGCCAGCAACGATAGCGCGAACCATATTTCCTGCGCCAATAAAGGCAATCTTCTTCTGTTCCATGGCGGAGTGAATCCTTATCTCTGTGTTATTTGGCCAAAGTGTTGGCCCCTGATGGTTGGGAATGGCGCTTAACTACGGGCGCCAAAAATCGCGCTACCGATCCGCACCATAGTGCTGCCTGCTTCAATGGCGGCGTCCATATCCCCGCTCATGCCCATCGATAATGTATCTAAGGTGACGTCGGGCAAACGTTGCGCCAACGACCTCTGCAGCTCAGCCAGTTCAGTGAATGCACCTAGCTGAGCCGCGTAATCGGGTGTGCTTGCCGGAATGGACATCAACCCTCTTAAAGTGAGGTTGGGCAGCGTAGAAATCAACTCTGCGAGTGCGAAGATTTCTTCGCCACTGGCGCCGGATTTGGAGGCTTCGCCACTGGTGTTGACTTGAATGAGCACTTGCAGCGGCGCTAGGCCTTCTGGTCGCTGGTCATTAAGGCGCTGCGCTATTTTGGCGCGGTCAACAGTATGTACCCAGGCGAAATTCTCCGCCACGATACGGGTTTTGTTCGATTGAATCGGGCCGATGAAGTGCCACTCCAACTCTAACTCTGGGTGATTTTGGCGAAAGTAATCGACTTTATCCGCCCCTTCTTGGACGTAATTTTCGCCAAACGCACGTTGCCCAACCTGCGCTGCTGCAAAAATATCGGTAACAGGTTTGGTTTTACTTACCGCGAGAAGTTGCACTGAGTCTCGAGGGCGTCCACACTTTTGTAAGGACGCATCAATCTGTGAGGTGATCTGTTCGATGTTTTGTTGAATACTACTCATAGCTAACTTTATTAAGGAATTGAAATGGATATCGCTGAGTTACTGGATTTTAGTGTAAAGCATAATGCCTCAGATCTACATCTTTCTGCTGGGGTTTCTCCAATGATTCGTATTGATGGTGATGTCAGAAAGCTGGGCGTTCCTGCTTTGTCGCACTCTGAGGTGCATCGCTTAGTGTTCGACATCATGAATGATGCTCAGCGCAGCGAATTTGAAGAGCGCCTTGAGGTCGATTTCTCCTTTGAACTCTCCGATGTTGGCCGTTTTAGGGTCAACGCCTTCAATCAAAGCCGTGGCTGTGCGGCGGTCTTTCGTACTATCCCGACTGAGATCCCAAGCCTAGAACAGTTAGAGGCGCCAAAGATTTTCTCCGACATTGCCAATATGGAAAAAGGCCTGGTGTTAGTGACTGGGCCCACTGGCTCGGGTAAATCCACCACATTAGCCGCCATGGTGGACCACATAAATCGTCACCACAATAAGCATATCCTCACCATTGAAGATCCGATTGAATTTGTGCACAGCAACAATAAGTGTTTGATTAACCAACGTGAAGTGCACCGTGATACCCACAGCTTCAACAACGCACTGCGCAGTGCGCTACGTGAAGATCCGGATGTGATTTTGGTTGGTGAGCTGCGTGACCAAGAGACAATCAGCCTTGCTCTCACCGCCGCAGAAACCGGTCACCTGGTGTTTGGTACGCTGCACACCAGTAGCGCCGCGAAAACCATTGACCGGATTATTGATGTGTTCCCGGGGAGCGATAAAGACATGGTGCGCTCTATGCTGTCTGAATCCTTGCGCAGCGTTATCGCCCAAAAACTGCTCAAGCGCCTTGGCGGGGGACGCGTGGCGTGTCATGAAATCATGATGGCGACGCCGGCGATTCGTAACCTTATCCGCGAAGATAAAGTGGCGCAGATGTACTCAGTTATTCAAACGGGCGCGGCGCACGGCATGCAAACCATGGAACAAAATGCCAAGCAGTTGATCATGCAAGGCTTGGTGGATGCCGACGAAGTGGCGAAGAAAATTGAAGTGCAAAGCACGCCATTTTAAGAGGTGACGGATGGACATTACAGCCTGTTTAGAAGAGATGGTGGCGCGAAAAGCGTCGGATCTCTATATCACGGTAGGCGCGCCGCTGTTGTATCGCGTTGATGGTCAGCTTAAAGCGCACGGTGAAACGCTGACTCAACCTGATGTGGATGCGCTCTTGGTCGGCATGATGGATGAAAAACGCCAAGCGGAGTTTGCCCAGACACACGAAGCCAATTTCGCCATTGTGCGAGAGGTGGGGCGCTTTCGTGTCTCGGCGTTTCACCAGCGTGAGTTGCCCGGCGCGGTCATTCGTCGTATTGAAACCAAAATCCCAACGTTTGAGCAGTTAAAGCTGCCAGAGGTGCTGCAAGACCTGGCGATTGCGAAGCGGGGCTTGGTGCTGGTGGTGGGCGCGACGGGCTCGGGTAAATCGACCACGATGGCCGCGATGACGGGTTATCGCAACCAGCATCGCAGCGGGCACATTTTGACGGTCGAAGACCCGATAGAGTTTGTTCATGAACACCAGCGCTGCATTGTGACGCAGCGCGAAGTGGGGCTCGACACCGAGAGCTATGAAGTGGCGCTGAAAAACTCATTGCGCCAAGCGCCGGATATGATTCTGATTGGTGAGATCCGCAGTCGTGAGACGATGGAATACGCCATGACCTTCGCTGAAACGGGCCATTTGTGTATGGCCACACTGCACGCCAACAACGCCAACCAAGCGCTAGAGCGGATCTTACATCTGGTGCCGAAAGAGCAAAAAGAGCAGTTCTTGTTTGACCTGTCGATGAATCTGCGCGGCGTGATCGCTCAGCAGTTGATTCGCGATAAAAACGGTCAAGGGCGTCACGGCGTGTTTGAAATCCTACTCAACAGCCCACGTGTTTCGGATCTGATTCGTCGCGGCGATTTGCATGAGCTGAAAAGCACCATGGCCAAATCCAACCAAGTGGGCATGCAGACCTTTGACCAAGCGCTGTATCAACTGGTGGTGGAGGACAAGATCAACGAAGAGGATGCCTTGCACAGTGCTGATTCCGCCAATGATTTGCGTATCATGCTGAAAACCAATCGCCAAGAAGGCTTTGGCGGTGGGGCGTTGGATAACGTTAAGATTGATATGGATTAGAGTTCCTAGTGGCGAGTTCCTAGTTTCTAGAGGGAGGGCGTTTGATAGAACTCGCTTTAGGAATTGGGGTTATTGGTATTGGGCTTCAAACCAGCTTTCTAGAATGATCACGGCGGATTGGCAGTCAACGTTGCCTTTGGTGAGCGCTTTGTAGCCGCCCATCGAGAACAGCTCGGAACGGGCTTCGGTGGTCGAAAGGCGTTCATCGTGCAGTTCTACCGGTAGGCCAAATCGGCCATGGAGGCGGTTGGCGAATTTTTTGGCTCGCGGAGTGATGCTTTCGAGGTCTTTGCCGTGCAGGTCGGTCGGTAGCCCTACCACCAACAGATTCGGTTGCCACTCGGCAATCTGCTTTCCTATCTCATCCCAATTGGGAATGCCGTCTTTGGCTTTAAACGCTTTTAGTGGTGAGGCGGTGCCAGTAATTTCTTGGCCAATGGCGCTGCCAATGCTTTTGGTGCCGTAGTCGAAGGCCATGATGGTTTTAGACATAAGGGTTCTGCTTAGTGAAATTAGATTCGTGAAATTAGAGTGAATCAGCGGCGAGGGGTTATCGCCGCTTATCGTTTTAGCGCAACACGGAATGGTTACGCATGACCGACGTCGTTGGACAGCTGTGCGACGTCAATGCCGAGCATCTGCACCGCTTTTTGCCAGCGATCGGCAATCGGGGTATCAAAGATGACCGACGGGTCGGCTTCAATGGTTAGCCATGAATTCTCTGAGAGCTCCGATTCCAGCTGACCCGCCTCCCAACCGGAATACCCCAGTGCGACCAAGTAGCGATTAGGCTCTGCCTCGGTGCCGAGCACACTCAAAATGTCTTTGGAGGTGGTGACACTGATTTCATTGGTCATCTGAATGCTGGATTCATACGTGTCTTTAGGGCGATGAAGGATAAAGCCTCGGTCTTCAGACACAGGCCCGCCATTAAGGACCGGTTTTTCCAGACTGTCGGTGTTGAGCTGCGGATGAACGGGCTGCACATCGACGCGTTCGAGCATTTTTCCAATGGTGATATCAATAGGCGCATTGATCATGAGGCCCATAGCGCCCTCTTCGTTGTGCTCACACACATAGATGACACTGCGCTTAAAGTAGGGATCTTTCATCCCCGGCATGGCAACGAGAAAATGGTTGGTTAAATTCATCATGACTCCACCTTAAATTGAGCGGCACTCATAGCGCGAATGCCGCTCAAGAGCTGGGTTATCCCATCACCGATAGATTATTTCTGCTCAATGCGACGTTCAATCGCATCCATCAGCTTGCCGGTAATGGAGATATCAAATGCGGCTTCGATTTCACGAATACACGTTGGGCTGGTAACGTTAATCTCAGTCAGTTTGTCGCCGATGACGTCAAGGCCAACAAAAATCAGCCCCTTTTCTTTAAGTGTAGGCGCTACAGCGAGAGCGATCTGTTTATCTGTCTCACTCAGTGGTCTTGCTTCGCCACGTCCGCCTGCGGCTAGGTTACCGCGAGTCTCTCCTTTGGCAGGAATACGCGCTAAGCAGTAGGGCATCGGTTCGCCATCCACCACCAAAATACGCTTGTCACCATTGCTAATATCTGGGACGAAAGTTTGCGCCATCGCGTAGTGTTGACCATGGTTGGTCAAGGTTTCGATGATCACGGAAACGTTAGGATCGTTCTCTTTTACACGGA
>NZ_JCBDGX010000101.1:0-5402 GCF_059834345.1 Vibrio sp. R11-SG3-ISO3-SZ | reverse complement strand
ACACGCCGCGGCGGAGAGAGAAATGTGCCCACGCAGGTAGCCACCTGCAAACAACTCATCTTCCGATGCTGTCTCAATACGCGCATCAATTAGCGCAAGCAACGCTTCTTCGTATTCCGTGATCATTCTTTGTAGCTACCTAAAATCAGTTTGATTCTCAAAAAGAGGCCAAAGCTTCTCACATTGAGAAACCCAAGGCAAATGCTTGTGTTCACAAGGGGTTGTCCTCTGGCATATCGGTTGCAATAGGGAGTTATGCACCGCAAACAACCAAGGAATTGCTATGAAGATGTCCCGATTGTCCGTCAACGTTCTCGTCGCCTTATCCCTCGCCGTAGCACATCACAGCGCGCGTGCTGAGGTGCCTTTTGCGCAATGTCCCACTCAGGAGCAGTGTGGCACGAGCTACCGCCCCACTTGGACCCTGCACGTTACCCTACTCAACGCGCCGAGCTTAGCGCAGATGCCCGATTCCCTATGACCCATTCATCTTTGCCGCACCCGGCCATTACCATGGTGATATTGGCCATCAATTGTCCGGCTCTCACCCTGGCCGTAGCTTAGAGATCCACCTAAAGAATGAAGCACCGACGGTCAAGTTTGATCCCCGCTACCGAGCAAATGGCGTCGACGCCTCGTCCGGTGACACTTACTTTCACACCAGCAACGGGCTACCTTGGGCGATTGAAATCCCCACAAACTGGGCCCACCCACTGGAGCAGGTCGATATTCTCAACGCCTACCCAAGTTTTGATGAATTCGCCCAAGATGATAACGGCACCACCGCCACCAACTGGTACACACTCGCAGTACCCAGCCGAATTTACATCGACTAAAGGAGACGCCCGATGAGACAGCCTACACACTTCAACCCTTACTTTACAGGCGCACTATTGCTTGCCTCCCTTGGCCTCTCTGCTTGTGGCGGAGGAGGCGGCGGTGACGAGGGGGGAAGCTCCGCGAGCGCCGATGCCGTGCAGCCATCCCCATCCGCTACGCCAGCGGCAACCACCGAGGGACTCCAAGCGCTCTCGATCAGTTATGACAATGACCTTGCGTCAGTCTACACGCTCAATATCGACGTGATGCTCAATGAATTGAATGGCAAAATCGCTTACCTCTCGGTATGCGACAATCGCACGGCACAAGGCGATCTCAGTTTGGTTGACTATGACCAATGCTTAGTGAAGTCTTCACTTAATAACGGCTTGGCGCAGATTGATTTGAGCGTCGCCAACCATTGGTCATCGCTGATTGCTGTAGTGTGGGTTATGGAAGAAGGCAGCGTACCAACCTCATACACCTACCAACATCAGGGCGAGTCAGAGGCGGTGTGGCTGATTCCAAGCTCTATTTGACGATAAAGGCGTCAGGTTTAAGTGGCGGGGTTTGGTAGAAGGCACGTAATGCCTCAGACAATGCCAGCACACGCGGCGGCAACCCCGTTGCTAAAATGGACATCACTTCTTGATGGACTTTTTGCATGAACCCGAGGCGGTCAGGTTCAACGTCGCCATTGAGATTGTCGCAACTGACACTAAATGCAAAGCCAGCGCTGACCGATAGGATCCACTCGTACGCCTGCGGACGTATCTCCACTTGTTCAAACTGCGCTTGAACCTGTTCATCGCGGCCATCGGGGTGATACCAATAACCAAAATCTTCCAGTAAACGGCGCTCAGGACCTGCCACACACCAATGGGCGATTTCATGCAGTGCAGACGCATAGAAACCTCGTGCAAACACGATGCGATGGTAAGGAGTAGAGTCATCCGCGGGAAGATAGATAGGCTCATCACCGCCAAGTTCAAGACGGGTCTGATACTGCTCAAAAAAGGTCTGATTGAAGAGTGCAATCAAATCGCGATAATCGTGGGTCATCTATGTGGAAGTTCAAAGTAACGATGCGCGCCATTGTACCCGACTCTGCAGCCAGCGTTAAGACGCGCTACAGCGAAAAGAAAACGGCTTCCTTGCGAAGCCGTTTGTACGATTAAATTTTCGGGGTTTGCGTCGTGACACCGTGGTTTTGACCGCGATGACGCAGCAAGTGATCCAGCAACACAATCGCCAGCATGGCTTCAGCAATCGGCACTGCGCGAATGCCAACACAAGGGTCATGGCGGCCTTTGGTAATCAGCTCTGTCGACTCCCCTTGCTTGGTGATGGTTTCACCCGGTACGGTAATGCTCGACGTTGGTTTGAGCGCGATATTCGCGACAATGTCTTGCCCAGTCGAGATACCGCCTAAGATGCCACCAGCATGATTGCTACCAAAACCGCTTGGCGTGAGAGTATCACGATGCTGGCTGCCTTTTTGGCTTACCACATCAAAACCATCGCCGATTTCGACGCCTTTCACCGCGTTGATGCTCATCAGTGCATGCGCAATGTCGGCGTCTAGGCGATCAAATACTGGCTCGCCAAGTCCAACGGGTACGCCAGTGGCGACCACTTGCAATTTGGCACCGATAGAGTCGCCCTGTTTTTTCAAATCTCGGATCAATTGATCGAGCTGCTCGACCTTACCCACATCCGGGCAGAAAAATGGGTTGTTCTCGATCTCATCCCAATCGACTTTCTCAATGGCGACATCGCCCATCTGCGATAGGTAAGCGCGAATTTCGACACCAAACTCTTGCTTAAGGTATTTCTTCGCAATCGCGCCCGCCGCTACGCGCATCGCTGTTTCACGAGCAGACGAACGGCCGCCACCTCGATAATCACGCACTCCATACTTTTGATGGTAGGTGTAGTCAGCATGACCGGGACGGAACTTGTCTTTGATCTCTGAGTAGTCTTTTGAGCGTTGGTCGGTATTTTCAATCAGCAAACCGATCGAAGTCCCGGTCGTTTTCCCTTCAAACACACCGGAAAGGATTTTTACTTCATCAGGTTCGCGGCGTGCAGTGGTATAGCGAGAAGTGCCTGGACGACGACGGTCGAGATCCGTTTGAATATCTGCTTCTGAGAGGTCTAAACCTGGAGGGCATCCGTCAACGATACATCCTAGTGCGATACCGTGACTTTCTCCGAATGTGGTCACTCGGAAATGTTGTCCGATACTGTTTCCTGCCATTACTTCCTCGTATTATTTCAGCCTTGTCAAATAGGCTTTACACGTCAATTGTTCGTTTTTTCATAGTGTCTTTATTACGGTTTGATGTAAAGCCCCAAGCCAGAACTATTTTTGTTCAGCTTGCCGCGAAAACGCTAGAGAGCAAAACGCCGAGCAAAAGCTCGGCGTTTAGGCGTGCACAGTTGGCAACAAATCAGTCTTTGTACAACTTGAATTCATCGGCGCAAGCGACCAGTTGGTCACGCGTCAACAAGAAGACACCATGTCCGCCGTTTTCGAACTCTAACCAAGTGAATGGGATGTCTGGATATTGCTCCATCATGTGCACCATGGAGTTGCCCACTTCACAAATCAAAATACCCTTATCGGTCAGATAATCGGGGGCATTGGCAAGAATGCGGCGCACCAGCTTGAGACCATCACTACCCGCCGCTAAGCCCAGTTCAGGTTCATGGGTGAACTCTTGCGGCAAGCTGTCCATGTCTTCTTGATCCACATACGGTGGATTCGTGACAATCAAGTTGTAACGCTCTTTCGGTAAATCGCGGAACAGATCCGAGCGAATTGGGAAGACTTGTTGCTCCATGCCGTGATCTTGAACGTTCTGTTCTGCCACTTGCAGCGCGTCGGATGAAATATCAATAGCGTCCACTTCCGCATCTGGGAAGGCGTACGCACAAGCGATGGCAATACAACCACTGCCGGTACACATATCCATAATGCGCGTCGGCTCTTCGATTAGCCAAGGTTCGAACTGAGCTTGAATCAGCTCACCAATCGGAGAGCGTGGCACCAAGACACGTTCATCGACGAAGAATTCCAAACCACAGAACCAGGCACGATTCGTCAGATAGGCGGTAGGCGTGCGCTCATTGATGCGTTTCACCACACGCTCGACGACGCGCAGGCGCTCACTGCTGGTCAAACGAGAGTTGAGAACATGGGGAGGCACATCAATCGGCAGATAGAGTGTGGGTAGGATCAACTGAACGGCTTCATCCCAAGCATTGTCAGTGCCGTGACCGTAAAATAGGTGAGCGGCGTTGAAACGGCTGACCGTCCAGCGAATCATATCTTGAAGGGTATGCAGTTCCGATACCGCTTCTTCTACAAAAATCTTATCCAAAATTGCCTCCGAAAAGCGCTACAATACTGCCAATAGCATTAATCATACCTATTGAAATCACCCATGAACAAAAAAGACACCGATATTGATGACGATTTCGCCCTCTTCAGGGATGCAGTACAAGGCGTAAAAAAGTTGCGACAGGATACCATAGTCCAACAGCCAAAAAGAAACACTAAGCAGAAAGAAATCACACGCAGCGCACGTGAAGCGAGCGACTCGGAGTTTTACTTCTCTGACGAGTTTGTACCGCTCCTCAATGAAGAAGGGCCAACACGCTACGCCCGCGACGACGTGTCACAGTATGAGGTGAAGCGACTCCGCCGTGGCGTGTACGTGCCTGATGTCTTTTTGGATATGCACGGCATGACGCAACTGGAGGCCAAGCGTGAACTCGGCGCGATGATTGCCTATTGCATCAAAAATGAAATTGCCTGTGCCTGTGTTCAGCATGGCATCGGCAAACATATCCTGAAGCAAAAAACGCCGCTATGGCTGGCCCAGCACCCTGATGTGATGGCGTTTCACCAAGCACCGCTTGAGTTTGGTGGCGATGGCGCGTTGCTGGTTTTACTCTCGATCCCCGAAAAATAATCGTTACTGGCGCAAATCTGGCGGGATTGGGAGTTCGGACGCCTTGAGCTTCGGCCTTTGACCGCCACGTTTGCGGTACTGCTTGAGCTGGAACACATACGCCAACACTTGAGCCACTGCGGTAAACAGCCCATCTGGGATCTCTTGCTCCAACTCTGTTGAATGATACAGCGCCCGAGCCAATGGCGGAGCGGGGATCACGTAGATATCATGCTCTCGCGCCACTTCTCGAATTTTAAGCGCCATGTGATCGGTCCCTTTCGCGACCACAATCGGCGCGCGATCTTTATCTTGCTTGTACCTGAGCGCCACGGAAAAGTGCTCTGGGTTGGTAACAATCACATCCGCTTGCGGCACTTCTGCCATCATCCGCCGCTGCGCGGCTTCCCGTTGTAGCATCCGAATACGGCCTTTTACCTCAGGTTTACCCTCGGTCTCTTTGTACTCGTCTTTGACCTCTTGCTTCGTCATTTTCAATTGGTTGGCGTGCTGCCAGATTTGGAACGGAATATCGATGGCGACCACCACCAATAGAGAGCAGCTAATCAAGAGCACAAAGTTGAGTAAGATATCGAGCGCATGGAAGATGTTTTGCGGGTAAAC